>CAXTNS010000009.1:0-3019 GCA_964245465.1 uncultured Thermoanaerobaculia bacterium | reverse complement strand
GACCCTCGTGGTCTGCCGGTCGGGATAGACCATCCAGTACTCCTCGACTCCACAAGCGCTGTAGCTTTGGAGCTTGATCCCCTCGTCTCTTAGACGAGTGCTCGGCGAGATGATCTCGATGATAAGGTCGGGAGCGCCTTGGATGTTTCTCTCGGTAATGATTTCAGACCTTTCCTTCGAGATGTAGAAGAGGTCCGGGACGGTAATGTCATGGAGGGAGAGGATGACGTCCACCGAGGCGTAAAAGACCTCTCCAAGACCGCGTTCCTCGACCCAGGAGCTGAGGGGCCTGTAGATCCGGCCCGAGATCCGTTGATGCCGGACGAAGGGCGATGCCGACACGTAGTGCTCTCCAGCCAGGATCTCGTGGCGCAGCCCGTCCTCCGGGAAGAGGAGGTAGTCGTCGTAGGTGAGCTTGCGGGGAAGATCCGGGAGAGCCATGCCGCGCCTCCTTGCGCGAAATCATCCTAGCACGCGCGTCCCTCTGCCGTCCCACATGTCGCCGGAGCGAGTCCTGATTCCCTGGATTGGGAACATAGCACAGGCTCGCCCCTCAGCCGATCCCCTGCCTAATGACGATCTAAAAGATCTCGGCCAAGGGGATCGCGAGCCCAGGCAGTAGCGAGGTGGTGAGGACCTCCCTGGCCGCGGCGGAGAGATCGGCGGCGAGGACGAGCCGGCCTCCCTCTCTCCGGTAGACCGTGGCCGTCCGGCGGTCGGGGTAGACCATCCAGTACTCGTCCACCCCCAGTAAGTCATACCGCTCGCGCTTGATCCCCTCGTCCTGACGGCGTGTTCTCGGAGAGACGATCTCGACCGCAAGGTCCGGGGCACCCTGTGCGTTGTCGTCGTTCAGGATGCCGGCGCGCTGGTTCGAGATGAAGAGCAGGTCAGGCTGGACCACGTCATGCAGCGACAGGACGACGTCAAAGGGGGCCGCGTAGACTTCCCCCAGGTGCCACTCCTCCACGAAGAGGTGGAGCCTGGAGCCCAGCCGCATCGAGGTACGCTGGTGTTTCCTCTTGGGGGCCGCCGTCACGTAATGTTCTCCATCCAGGATCTCGTGCCGCATCCCGTCATCGGGGAAGAGGACGTAATCTTCGTAGGTGAGCTTGGGGCGGAGATCGGGGAGAGCCATGGCGTGTCTCCTGTGGCGGCGATCCTCATCCTAACACGGCGTGCCGTAATGCCCACCGGTCTCTCCTTGCTGGCTCACTGGACCTTTCCAAGTAAGATATCACCGAAAGGTGGACCTTCTCATGGATGACGATCCGTACGACGACGAGAATGAAGAGGCGGCCGAGGAGATCGCGAATTTCTTCTGGGATGCCGTGGTGGAAGCCCTGCGCACGGAGGATTCGGGGGCTTTCCTGGAGTGGGTGCAGGAGGAGGCGCCGGAGCGCACGCCGGAGCTTTTCGAGGACTTTCCGGACGAGCGGGCCCGGCGGGGCGTCGCGGCCGAGCTGGGGCGGACGCTCTGGAACGGGATTCCGCTGCCGGGCAACGGTTTCCGCCCGCGGCCCATCGCCCGGCCGGAGCGCAACGATCCCTGCCCGTGCGGGTCCGGGGCCAAGTACAAGAAATGCTGCGGCGAGTGGGCCGGATCGGTGCCGGCCCTCGATCCGGAGCTCCTCTGGGTGTTCGTGGTGCAGGAGTTGCCGCTGGAACAGGTGGAGGAGCTGGGCAAGTCCGGCCGGGTCCCCCGCCCGATCGCCGGGGAGATCGCCACGGGTCTCCTCGACGAGGGCGACGCCGAGCGTGCGCTGGCCCTGGTCCAATTCCTGTTCGAGCGCCCGGACCGGCTCGACGAGCGCGATGGGGCCGCTCTCACCGTCCTGCTCGAAGCCCATGACGAGCTGGACCTCTACGAGGAGAAGCAGGAGCTGGTGGACCGGCTCTCGAAGCAGCTCAAGCCCCTCCTGCGCGCCGTGCTCTGGGAGCACCTGGTGCGGTGGCACGCCCTGGAAGGGGAGATGGAGGAGGCCTGGGAGGCCCTGGAGAAGGCCGGCAAGGACGACCCGGAGAGCGCCGCCCTCGGCCCCCTGGAGGTGAGCCTGCTCCTGGCCGAGGGCCGGACGGAGGAGGCCGGCGAGCGGGCGCGGTTCTTCCGTGAGCGCTTCCGGCGCAATCCCGGAGACTTGAGCGAGGCCGGGCTCGAATTCCTCGACCAGGTCGCCCACGATCCGGAGAACGCCCAGCTCGAATTCTCGATTGGCAAGGGGGTCGCGGCGCAGATCCGCGAGCTGGAGGCCCTGTTGGCCGGGGCGAAGCCGCCGGAGACCGTCTATGGGATCGAGGACGTGGCAGGCGATCCGGGAGCCGGCCGGCTGGTTCCTCCCGAGTCCCTGAAGGGGTTGGACCTCGATTGGGAGGCCGCGTTCTTCGAGGCCGCGCCGGAGGGTTTCCTGGACGAGGACGAGGAGGTCCCGGAAGACTTCGAAGACGAGGACGACGAGGATTTCCTGGACGAAGACGAGGAGGAGCTCGATCCCTGGGACGAGGAGCGGGCCGAACGCTGGCTCGGCTATCTCCTGGAGAGCCCGGAGTCCCTGGACAGCCTGGAGACGCTCGAAGACCTTGCCCACGCCGTTCACAGCCTGGTCGTGGACCGCTTTACCTTTCTGGACCGTCCCCTCCTGCGCCCGATCCTCGACCGGGCCCTGGCAATCCTGCGCCAGTCGCTCGCCGCCCGTCCGGAGGTCACGCGCCTGCCCGAGAGATTTGAGCCCAACGGGTCGGCCCTGGAGCTGATCGCGCTGGCTGCCGCCCAGGCGAGCCGGAGGAAGGAGCTCGAGCGGGTGCGGGAGCTGGTGAATTGGCTGAAGGAGCTGGAACCGGAGGCGGTGGAGATCGCAGAGGCGAAGGAGACTATGGAGGAGTAACCACTTCCCGCCAGAAAAATCCATTACCAGCAACGCCTCGCTTGATTGGGGACTGATTTCGGCTACAATGCGACCAATGACGGCGCACCTTGTAGCAATTCGTTCCCCCTTGCGGCAACCCTGGGAAGACCGGGTGG
>CAXTNS010000008.1:23996-29898 GCA_964245465.1 uncultured Thermoanaerobaculia bacterium | reverse complement strand
GTCCTCCCCCTCCTCGCCTGTGTCCTCCTGCTTCTCCCCACAGCCGGCTCCCCCCAGGGCGATCCTCGCCAGGAACTGCTGCGGCTCATCAACACCGAGCGGCAGCGGGCCGGGGCTCCGCCTCTACGCCTTTCCGAGCCCCTCACCCGGGCCGCCGAGGAGCACGCGGCCGAGGTGGCCCGGCGAGGATCGCTGGAGACCGGGTCCACCGAGGACATGCGCCAGCGGCTGAAGCGCGTGGGCTACCAGGCTCACTCCTGGGTGGAGAGGCTGGCCACCTCCCACGGCGATTCCGCGGCGGTGCTGCGCGAGTGGCGGCGGGGCGATGCGGGAGGCTACCGCGAGTTCCTCGGCTCCGAAGTGCGCGACCTCGGCATCGGTCTCGACCGCCTGGGGCGAGCTCCCCTCTACGTCTTCCTCTATGCCGTGCCGGAGGGGGACTGGTTCGCTCGCGGCACCTCCGGCGTCCGCGATCTCGACAAGGTACACGCCGAGATGCTGGCCCGGGTCAACGCCGCCCGCAAGAAGGCGGGAGCACAGCCCCTGCGTTCCAACGCCAGGCTCGACCTCGCGGCCCAGCGCCATGCGGAGGACATGCTGGCCCGCAATTACTTCGCCCACGCGAGCCCCGAAAAGAAGACCGTGCGCGAGCGGGCCTCGGCCGCCGGCTACGACTGGCAAAGGATCGGCGAGAACATCGCCGAGGGGCAGCTCTCCGTCGACGAGGTCATGGACACCTGGATGAACAGCCCGGGACACCGGAAGAACATCCTCGAGCCTGACTTCAAGGAGTTGGGTGTGGGTCTCGCCCTCGGCCAGATCGGCAGGGGAGGGCACCGGATCGTCTGGGCCCAGACGTTCGGGACCCGGTAGCCCCCGGCGGCTCCAACGATCAGTGCACCGGCCGCTGGCGGGCCTCGGCAATCACGTTCTCGATCGCGTCGTGGTCCGGCGCCTCGGGCTCCAGAAGGAGGTAGCGCTCCAAGTCCTCGATCCCTCGCGCCGGGTCCCCCCAGCGCAACGACAGCAGGCCCCGGTCGCGCCGGGCGCCCACGTCGTCCGGATCGAGCAGCAGGACCCGATCGAGCACCCCGATCACCCTCAGTTGCTCTCCCCGGTGCAGGTAGACCCCGCGCAGGTTGTTGAGCATGCGGACCAGGATCTGCCGCGGCGTCGAGGGGCGCAGCAGGCGGGCGTCGAAGGGCAGCGTGCCGTTGCTCAGCTTCTCCAGCATCTCCTTGCAGTCGTCGAGCGTCAGCAGCCGCCCGCGGTCGAAGGGGTCGATCACGAGCTGCGTGTGGTGGGAGTGGCGCAGGAGGAAGTGCCCGGGAAAGCCCACACCCTCCAGGGGGACCCCTGCCCGCCGGCCGACCTCGATGTAGACGAGGGCCAGGGTGATGGGGATGCCCAGCCCCCGATCGATCACCTCGTTCAGGTAGCTGTTGCGGGGATCGTAGTAGTCGTCCGCGTTGCCGCGCAGGCCGATCTCATCGGAGAGGAAACCCGCGAGCCGTTCCACCCGGTCCAGGGGATCGCGCAGGTCTTCGAGACGGGGCCGCAGCCGCTGGCCCATCTCGTCGAGACGTTCCAGCCACGGCTCGGGATCGAGCCCCGGCTGCTCCTCGGCCGCGATCCACAGGGCCGCCTCGGCCAGGCTGATCCGATCGTCCGGCAGGCAGGCGATCTCCGCGAAACGCTCGCGGGGTGTGGAGGTCCCGGCCATAACCCGCAAGCATACCGGATCAATGCGGCAACGGTACCGGCCCTGGTATCGTAGACCGGCCACGGAAGGGAGAAAGGGATCATGGACAGGATCAACGTCGGCATCCTCATCTTCGACAACATCGAGGTGCTGGACTTCGCCGGCCCGTTCGAAGTGTTCTCGCGCACCCGGCTGACCCCTGGCGTCGAATCCCGCCGGTCCGAAGAGAGCGCGCCCTTCCGGGTGTTCACGATCGCAAAGACCCGCGAGCCCGTCACCGCCACGGGCGGCCTTGTCGTCGTCCCCCAGTATGGCTTTGCCGGCGTGCCCCGGATCGACCTCCTCGTGGTCCCCGGCGGCTTCGGCACCCGGGCCCTTCTCCACGACACAGAGACTCTCGGCTGGATCCGCGAGACCGCCGCCAAGGCCCGTCAGGTCGCTTCCGTCTGCACCGGCGCTCTCCTCCTCGGCAAGGCCGGCCTCCTCCAGGGCCGCCGGGCCACCACCCACTGGGCCTCTCTCGACCTGCTGGATTCCCTCGGCGTGGGCGTCACCGTCGAGCGCTCGTCCCGCGTGGTGGACGACGGCGTCATCACCTCCGCAGGCGTCGCTTCCGGCATTGACATGTCCTTCTACATCGTCGAGACCGTTTTTGGCCGCGCCGTGGCGGACGAGACGGCCAAATACATTGAATATCGTCGATAAGGCGATAGACCCGGCATCACCTTTGCTGTACCCCCATATCGCAACGCGTGGGGGGCTTGGCTTCTCTCCTCCTTGAGTTGGATCCTGTCAACCTTTGAACAAAGGGTAGTTTCTTTTCCGGTGGGGTGAGCTATCATGAGTGGACGACACGCAGATCCCGGAATTAACGGTCCTGTGGCCTGGTTGTTCTCCGTGCGACCGCATACCTCCGAGGTTTCGCGGTCTGCCAAGGAGAATTCGATGACCGAAAGAATGACTCTTCCCGTCCTCCCGCTGAGGGACTTCGTCCTGTTCCCGGGCGTAACGGCGCCGATCAACGCCGGCAAGCCCGCCACTCTGCGGGCCATCGAGGCGGCGCTCAACATGTCG
This sequence comes from uncultured Thermoanaerobaculia bacterium, assembly GCA_964245465.1. GTDB lineage: Bacteria > Acidobacteriota > Thermoanaerobaculia > Multivoradales > UBA5704 > DATARR01. The sequence continues at coordinate 27,122 of CAXTNS010000008.1, read as the reverse complement.
GATCGGCTGGTGTTCGCGGTTTCCCAGCGTGAGGACGTTCAACAGGTCACCCCCGAGTCGCTTCACACGATCGGGACCGTGGCCCGTATTGGCCAGCTCCAGCGGGGTTTGGCGGGGATGCAGCTCCTCCTCCATGGCGAGTATCGCGGCATCGCGATGAAGATCACGGAGAAGGACGGTCATCTCCAGGCCGTTCTCCGCGAAGCGGAAGAAATGCAGCCGCTCAATACGCAGGACCCGGCGTTCGTGGCCCTGTTCCGCGAGCTGCGCGAACGGGCCGCCGAGCTCGGCACCAAATCCGGCCTGCCCGAAGAGGTCGTCCACCAGGTCCTCGAAGGTGTCGAGGACCCGAGCCGACTGGCCGACCTGGTGGCGGGCTACACAGACTTGGCCAAGGCCCAGCGGCAGATGCTGCTGGAGACCCTCTCCGTCGAGGAGCGCATGCGGCGCGTGCTCGTGCACGTCCAGCGGCAGCTCAGCGTGCTGGAGGCCCAGGAGGACATCAAGACCAAGGTCCAGGAGGAGCTGGGCGACCGGCAGCGCGAGATGCTGCTGCGCGAGCAGCTCAAGGCCATCCAGAAGGAGCTTGGCGAAGGCGACAGCACGGGCGACGTCGAAGAGCTCCGCGAGAAGCTCGCCGCCCTCGACCTCCCCGAAGAGGTCCGCAAGGAGGTCGACCGCGAGCTCGGCCGTCTCGGCCGCATGGGCCGCGAGGCCATGGAATCGCAGGTGATCCGCACCTACCTGGAGACTATCGCCGAGCTGCCGTGGAACACCCGCAGCCCCGAGCACATCGATATCCCCGTGGCGTCCGAGATCCTGGACGAAGACCACTACGCCCTGGGCGACGTCAAGGACCGCGTCCTTGAATTCCTGGCCGTCCGCCAGCTACGGCTCGCCGAAGAGGAGGCCCGCAAGGCCGAGGAAGCGGCCAATGCCGCGGAGATGGCGGCGACCGACACCTTCGGAGACGAGAAGATCGAGCCTGAATTGTCCCCCGTTTCGGCCGTCACGGCCGAGGAGAAGCGCAAGGCCAAGGGCCCCATCCTCCTCTTCGTCGGCCCTCCGGGCGTGGGCAAGACCTCCGTCGCCAAGTCGATCGCGCGGGCCATGGGGCGCAAGTACGTCCGCATCTCGCTCGGCGGCGTGCGCGACGAGGCCGATATCCGCGGCCACCGGCGCACCTACGTGGGCGCCATGCCCGGCCGCATCATCCAGGGCCTGAGGCAGGCCGGCGCCAAGAACCCGGTCTTTCTCCTGGACGAGGTCGACAAGCTCGGCGTCTCCTTCCAGGGCGATCCGGCGAGCGCGCTCCTCGAGGTGCTCGACCCGGCCCAGAACGATACGTTCACCGACCACTACCTCGGCGTGCCGTTCGACCTGTCCGAGGTGCTGTTCGTGGCCACGGCGAACTTCATCCAGAACATCCCGGGACCGCTGCTCGACCGCATGGAGGTCGTCATGTTCTCGGGCTACACCGAGCGCGAGAAGCTCGCCATCGCCCAGAAGTACCTGGTGCCGCGGCAGCTCAAGGAGAACGGCCTGAGCCTGGAGCAGATCGCCATCGGCAACGAGGCCCTCGCCGAGGTCATCACGGGCTACACCCGCGAGTCCGGCGTGCGGCAGCTCGAGCGCGAGCTCGGCAAGCTGGCCCGCAAGGTGGCGAGGAAGATCGCCGCGAGAGAGATCGAGAGCATGGAGATCGGCGCCGCCGAGGTACGCGAGCTCCTCGGCCGCCCCAAGGTCCACCCCGAGCGGGCGAACCGCGAGGACCAGGTGGGCGTCGCGACCGGCATGTACTACACCCCGACCGGCGGCGACATCATGTTCGTCGAGGCTTCGACCATGAAAGGCAAGGGTGAGCTCGTGCTCACCGGCCAGCTCGGCGACGTGATGAAGGAGTCCGCCCGGGCGGCCTGGACCTACGCCCGGTCGCACGCGGAGTCGCTCGGCATCCCGCCCGAGTGCTTCGAGCGCGACCTCCACATCCACGTGCCGGCGGGCGCCATCCCCAAAGACGGCCCTTCGGCGGGCGTGACGATGGCGACCGCTATGGTCTCCGCCCTCTCCGGCCGCAAGGCGCGGTTCGACCTCGCCATGACCGGTGAGATCACCCTCTCCGGCCGCGTGCTGCCCATCGGCGGAGTCAAGGAGAAGGTCCTGGGCGCCGTGCGAGCGGGGATTACCTCGGTCCTGCTGCCCAAGGACAACGAGGCCGATCTCGAGGATCTGCCGCAGGAGGTCTGCGACACCCTCAAGCTCCACTTCGCCGAGGATCTCGGAGACGTGCTGGCCCTGGCTCTCCGTGGCGCCACCTACCGCGAGGGACGCCTCCTCTTCGAGACCCCGCTGGAGGACGGCTCGTTCGCGAGCATCCCCCACTGACCTCGAAGGGCCTCAAGGTCCCTCTCTCCCCAGCCGCCGCTCCCCGGAGCGGCGGCTTTTCTTGTCAACGGGCAGGGCCACCGCCCGGGGCCGGCAGGCGCCGCAGCGGCAAAGATTTCCGCTATGCACTCCACCTCACCCGCTTCCTGCCGCGTCCGGTGCTCAGCGGCGGGATGACTCTTTCTCGTCCACCTCCTCCACGCGGGCGTTCTTGGCCGACACCGTCGGCGGCACCAGCTTGGTGAGCACGGCGGCAATCTTGTTCTTCCAGGGAGCCACAACGTGATCGTCCCCCTTGTTCAGGGCCTCGTAGCCGCTCTTGGCCACCACGGCGGGATCGGCGAGATCCCCCTGGGCGGTCTTGGTGTTCTCGGCTCCTGCGCGCTCAAAGAAGTCGGTGTCCGTGGCGCCCGGCAGGAGGGCCGTCACCGTCACGCCGGTGTCCTTGAGCTCCTCCCGGAGACCCTCGGCGAAGGAGTAGACGAATGCCTTGGTCGCGCCATAGACCGTCAGGAAGGGGAGCGCCGAGAGCGAGGCGAGCGAGGCGGTGAAGAGGATCTTCCCTGAGTCCCGGGCGACCATGTCCTTGACGAACAGCTTGGTAATCTGCACGACCGACACGGCGTTGACGTGGATCATCTCCACCTCGGCCTCCAGACTCGTCTCGCGGGCGAAGTCGCCGTAGACGCCGACGCCGGCATTGTTGACCAGCACGTCAACCCGCAGGCCGAGCCCCCGGAC
>CAXTNS010000008.1:0-23986 GCA_964245465.1 uncultured Thermoanaerobaculia bacterium | reverse complement strand
GGACCGCGTTGTAAAGCTTCTCGGCCCCCTCGTGACGGGAGAGGTCGACCTCGACGACCTCCACCCGCGAAGACGGCCCGGCCGTGCGCAGCTCCTGGGCCGCTTCCTCGAGCTTCGCCCTTTCCTCGGCGGCGATGACGACGTCGTGGCCATCCGCCACGAAAAGCTTCGCGAGCTCGAGGCCGATGCCGCTCGATCCACCCGTGATGAGAGCGACGGACTTCCGCTGATTCTCCATGATGACGTCCTCCTCCGTTGCTGACTTTGGTTGCTGGTCCTGCGGGGCCTGCGGATGGCCCCATCAGCATGGAGATCAGAAGCAAGGACAGGGCCAAAAAGCCGACCGGAGCCCCTAGGCTTTTGCTTCCTGCCCCCAGTCGCCAATCTCCGGAGCGACGGCTATTCTGTCTATCGAAAGATAGAGAACCGGCTCTACCCACCGGCAGACGACGCTCTCTCTTCCGCTCCGTACACTGACCGCAGTCAGGAAGGAGCACATTCATGAACAAAGCAAGATCCCTACTTTTCCTCACGTTCTTTCTCCTCCTCACAGGCACTCCCGCTGCCCGGGGACAAGGCGGCTACTGCGGCGACTTCTCCTGCGATTTCGCCATGGGAGAGCAGAACTGGTGTCCCTCAGACTGCGGCTCCACCGGCTGGTGCGGGGACGGGCTCTGCCAGCCGGAGATCGGCGAGGACTCCAACAACTGTTCCGCCGACTGTGTGCCGCCTCCTCTGCCCGACCTCGTCTGCCTGACATCCGGCAGCGCGCCCGCGCCGGCCGCCGATGTCGAGATCCAAGAAATGCGAGCCGATCCGCTGATCCCGACACCGCGCCTGATCTACCTCAATGGTGGCGGCGGCAAATTCACGACGGGGACCGACAACTCCTCGTTGAACATCGCCAGCCAGATTCCCGCCAGCGCGCCGAAGGATGCGCAGGGGCGGACAAAGTTCACGCCCTTTCACCGGCCGGCGGACTGGGCACTGCTCGTCCAGTGCGTCAAAGACAAGTTCGCGCGCTGGGACGTGCGCTGGGCCGACGACATCAGCAACGCCAATCCCAACGACCCTGGGGCCGAGACGCACATCGAAGCCGTGATCACGGGGACGACTGCGGCCAGCGTGGGGTGGCCTTCCAACGCCGCCGGCGTCTCGCGTCCTCTCTCCTGCGGCGCGGATGGCAACCCGGTCGCCAACGATCGTGGCGTCGCCTTCATTTTCGCCAAGAGCTTCGACGGACCCTTCGGCTTCTCCCTCGACGGCCTGTGCACGGCGGTGGCCCATGAGATCGGTCACAACCTGACCCTGGACCATTCCGCGATCTGCGACGGCCGCGGTTTCGAAACCATGTTCGCCACCACGACCTGCGGACCGAATGCATCGTTCCTCAACGCCGCCGACCGCTGCAAGGATGCCGCGGGCTCTCTCCGGAACTGCACCTGCAGCAGCAACGGCCAGCAGAATTCTTCCCAGCGCCTCGATAGCGTCATCGGCGTCAAGACCGCGCAACCGAGCACCACGATCACCAGTCCGGCCGACGGTGCGCAGGTCTCGCGCAGCCAGCCGTTCAACGTCCGGGCGACCATCACCAGCAGCGGCGCCATGGTGACCCGCGTCCGGCTGAGATGGAGCACCGTCAGCCGGCCCGACGAGGATCTGGTCAACCTGGGAAACAACGTCTGGGGCAAGGACAACGTTTCGCTCTCCAACGTACCCAACGGCGAGCACCGGATTCGGATCATCGCCGAAGACAGCCTCGGCCGGAAAAAGAAGTCGAAGAAACGCACCTTCACGGTCATTCCATAGAACTGGGGCTCCTGGGGGCCTTTCTCAGCCGTTGATAGACGAAGGTCAACTGGGTGGCTCGCACGGCCAGAGCCACCCAGACCCAGAAAAAGAGAGCCCGTGGGTGCAGCAACGCATCCGCCACAACGAGACCGAGGAGGATCAGAGCCGCCGTCCGGCTCCTGCTCCAGTAGAGCGCGAGCGCGGCCAGGCCCAGGACGAGGCCGATTCCCAACGAGCCCGTATTGCCATAGACCGTCGGCCCGATGATTCCAGAGGCCACGGCAAGGCTCAGGAAGAAGATCCCGATGTGCTGGATCGCCTCTTCCGCGTGGCCGGCGTCGCGGGGCGTCCTCACGTGCTGGTCGAGAAACCCCTTGAACCCGCGCTGCTTTTCGGCTTCCTCGAAGCTCTCGAACATGGAATGGGATCCCGGAACGCGGCGGTTCAATCGTGCTAGCCACGCGCTCCGCTGGACGGTTCACAATCCGAGTTGAACCGCACTTCCGAGGCGCCGAAGACGCGGGCGTACTCGGTCAACGGGATCAAGCGTAGCGCTCTTTTCGGCCCGAAGGATCGCTAAAGCGCAGGCCGGCAGAAATCCGACCCGCATAGCGCATGGGCTCTGCCATCCCCTTAAGCCGGGTGGGGCCAAGTCTTGTGTTGCAATACGAGCTCGTGTTGAAATCGCTTGCAACATGCCACGCGACGAATACGAGCTACGCAAGCTTTCCCGCCTGGGCGAAAACCCACCGCGGTCGCCGCTCCTGCTAGGCTTTCCGTGAGGCCGGCGCGGCCTCGGATGGCGCCCGGGCAGCTCCTGGAGGACGTCCGGTCGGCACTGCCCCAGATGCCGGAGGTTCTCGACCGGAACGATCTCGTCCATGCCCTTGGCTACGAGCCGGATCGCTCCTCGCTGCACCAGGTCTTGACGAGCCTCGTCAAGGAGGGTGTCCTCGTCGTCAGGTCTTATAGTGCCGGCAAGATCCCGGCGAAGTACAGCAAGACCGGCTCCTGAGCTGGAAACGGCAATTTCCCTCTTTGGGATCTTCACCGGAGCGGTGGCGCCATCCGCCGGCCGCGTTGGGACATCCAGAGAGGTCTCGTCGACGAGCGTAAGGGTCCAACGGACGCCCGCCAGCCTCTTGGCATCACCAGGAGACCTCGCGAACCCACACGAGAGGGTCGAATCCTCATTCGCGGGCCTCTTTGCCACATCTATCGACCTCGACGCAACACCAAGCGACCTCTTTGCCATATCAATGGACCTCAATGCCATACCAGTAGACTTCTTTGCTATATCAGGAAGCGTCGTTGCAACGAGTCGAGAGGCCGTCGCAACGTCTGGAGAGCGTTCCGGGTGTGGCAGAGAGCGTTCGGGGCATTGCGCCCATCTCGCGCGATGAGGCAACGAGGCCGGAGGAAGCACCGGAGACCCCGCAAGACGTTCCAACAGCCTCGGCGAACCTGGCAAGCAGCCTGGGTGACCGCAAGAGAACCGCGCCCGGTCAGGACGCCTGCCGAGCGGTTCGATCAAGAGGGCCAAGACGGTTCATCCCACGACGCCGCGGTGTCGCCTCAGGGCTGCAACGAGTCTTCAGCAGGCTTAGGGCTCCTCCACCTCCTCCCTACTGCCCTCCAGCGCTTCCCGGAGGTCCCGAAGAGCCGGTCTCAACGAGTCCTCCAGAACACAGCGGATGACCGTCCGCAGATCCGTCCCGGCGGCCGTCTCATCCTCCACGTCCTCCAGCCGGACCCTTTCCGATCGAGGCTCGGGCAGGCTGCTCTCGAGGCCCAAGAGCTCGCAGTAGACCGTCTCCATCTGCGTCAACACCCGGCGTGTATGCTTCTTCCCCTCGGCTAACGTCATTCTCGGCTCCATACCTTGTCTCCCAGACCCTAGAGGCGGCGGGTCACCCGCCGGCAGGCGGGGCAGCCAGTCAGTAGGTGGCGGACGACCCCGCGCAGCTCGGGTCCCTTCAGCTCGCCGCGCACGAAACGCGACAGCTCCGGCTCCTCGGGATGGGACAGCCCAGTCCGCACTGGTCTTCGTCCGCCAAGCTCAACATGGTGCGGAGGTTACGGACGTCTGGGAGCCTCGCCAACTCCGGGTGAGCCTTTCCGCGGCTCCAGTGCTCGCGGAGCGTTTACCCGGTGGAGGTGCCTTTTTTCTTTCCAGGTGTCACAAAAAGGGGAGCTGCGGCAACCTATCTAGTGAGAACATTTGCCGAGGAGCCGAGCCATGCCGAGAACCACCCCTCCCGACCTCAACATCGTCCTGAACTTCCTTCGCCTGGGACAGGGTTGGAGTCAGTCCGACCTGGGAGAAGCCGCCGGAGTCTCCCCCAACCTCCTCAACGATTATGAGCGCGGGCGCAAGAATCTCACCCGCGAGCGTCTGGAGTACCTCGTCGCCTTCATGGGCCTACCTCCGAAGGCTATCGACGACACCCTCGCGTGCCTGGAGTCCAACCGCGCCGCTTCGCGTCCTCCGGGGGAACCCGCCGACCGCTTCGCCCGGTCGCGCCAGGGCGTGCAGTCCGTCGCCGCCCGATTTGGAAAGCTGACGATGGACTTCGTCCGCTCGGGCCTCACGATGTTGACGGTGGAAGGTGAGGCCCTCCATGCGAGGCAGCGCGCCGAGTTTCTCTGGGATCGCTTGAAGCAGCTCTCTCCCGCCGAGCGACGGGTGCTGGTAGAGGACACGGCGAAATACCGCGGCTGGGCCCTCTGCGAGAAGGTCGCCGCGGCGAGCGTAGCCGCAGCGCCGAATCATCCTCGGCAGGCGCTGGAACTGGCCGAGCTCGCCCTCCTGGTCGCCGAACGGATTCCGGGCGAGGCGAGTTGGCGTTCGCGCCTCCAGGGCTATGCCTGGGCGCATATTGGCAACGCCCGCCATGCCTGTAATGACCTGCCCGGGACTGAGGAGGCCCTCGCCCGCGCTTGGAAGCTCTGGGAGTCCGGCGCTCCAGGAGATCCTGGCCTCCTCAACGGAGCATGGCTCCCAGGATTTGAGGCGGTTCTTCGACGAGACCAGCGACGGTTTCCCGAAGCGCTTAAGCGGATTGAAGAGGCTCTGGCTCTCGATTCAGGCGAGATCAGAGGACAGATTCTCATGAACAAAGCACGCATCCTCGAAGCCCTTGGCGATCCAGAGGGCTCGACAGCGGCTCTAACCGAGGCGGCCCCACTAATCGATGCAGCCCATGAACCCCGGCTCGCCTTTGGCCTGCGGTTCAACCTTCTGGTGGATCTCTGCCAATTGGGTCGAGCTACGGAGGCCGCTTTGAAGCTGCAGGAGGTGAGGGCTCTGGGAGAACGGCTAGGGCAGGAACTGGACCTTATGAGAGTACGGTGGCTGGAAGGAAAAGTGGCTGCCGAGTTGGGTCAGAACGTAGAGGCTCGCCTTGCCTTCGAGCAGGTACGGCGCACGTTCAAGATTCGCGAGTTGGCTTTTGACTACTCCTTGGTGAGCTTGGAACTTGCAGTACTCCTCCTCGAACAAGGGAGCACGACTGCAGTCCGCTCAGTCGCCCAGGAAATGCTTTGGATCTTCAAAGCACAAGGGGTGCATCGGGAAGCTCTGGCGGCGTTACGGCTTTTCTATGAAGCCGCCAAAAGAGAGGCTGCCACGACCGATCTTACTCGCAAAATCATTCGATATCTTTACCGTGCTCAATACGATCCTGAGTTGCGATTTGTATCTGAAGAAAAGGCCGAAGCCCAATGAGAGCTCCGGCCCTAATGAGAAGTTCCCCGTCAGTGGCCGTCTCCACAACGGCCCCATGGGTCAATCCCACAACCTGTATCACTGCTCGGGGCCTGCGCTCCACCCCATGGGTCGATCCTGCAACCCTCCTCGCTAAGACCTCCGAGGGGATCGAGCCCGCAGCCTTCCCTCATCAGCAAGGCAAGGAGTCTTTCCAAGGATTTCGACAGATCCCGAACGCTCCAGACAGTCCTTTGGGGCTCCCGGGGGGAGGGTTCCAGGGCCAAAGCCCCCCTAGCTGCGAAGAAAGACGACACCAGGACTACGACGACCGCTTTGCGAAGGACACTCATGACCGGCTCCTTTCAGGGAGGCGGCTCGGCCGGGGTCTCTATGACCGCGAAGCCGTGCCTCCGGCTGTATGGTGCCCGGGTCAGGTGAGGAAACCTAGGGAAGATTGCTGTCTCGTCGCGCAGCAGGAGGGTGATTTGGCGGACAAAGACGATTCAGGGCTGGCGATCATCCTCCTGCGCTCCCTCCATGGCTGGGATCAAAAGGAGCTGGCCGAGGCCGCCCAAGTCGCCGCGAGTCAGATCTCGGTTTATGAGAAGGGGGGACGGGCTGTGCCTCGGGAGTTCCTGGAGAAGGTCGCGGTGGCAGCCGGCTTCCCTGTATTCCTGCTCGATCCGCTCCTCCGGTTCCTGCGGTCCTTCCGGGCTGCCGCACAAGGGAGGTCGCGCGCGGACCGTGTCCTCGCGGAGAGAGCTGCCGCCGAGATCATGGAGCTCGTCCGCTTGGCCGTCGATACGGTCCTCGAATCTCTGATGCAGGAGGATGAAGCCGGCGGAACCCGGCCGGACGGCCGGGACCGGGAACTGGCCTCTCCTCTCTGGGCACGCCTGGAGCGGCGCACCGCCACCGAACGCCGGCTGCTGGTCGAGGAGGGGAAGGAGTATCAGAGCTGGGCTCTGTGCGAAAGGGTGGCCGAAGAGAGCGCCGCCACGGTACAGGTCGATCCGGGAAAGGCGCTGGAGCTGGCCGAGCTAGCCCTGTTGATCGCCGAGCGGTCGCCGGGCGAGGAGGCCTGGCGCTCTCGACTCCAGGGATACGCCTGGGCCCATGTGAGCCACGCGCGCCGCGCCTGTGGCGACCTCTCCGGAGCCGAGGAGTCGTTGGCACGCGCCCGGAAGCTCTGGGAGGCAGGCGCCTCTGGAGACGCTGGGCTCCTGGACGGCGCATGGGTCCTGAGCGAGCCCGACCGGGTATGAATGCCATGTCATTCCACACATCCTGGGCTTTCATGAGGGCGAGGTGGATCGTCCCGATCTACCCTTCGAAGAGACGGCCCGCCGACGGTGCATCCGGAAAGGGCATCGGTAGGAGCCCGTGCGAGGGCGGCACGGGGCCGGTCAGGAGGTTCCGGTCGGCGGCGTCGCGCTCAGCCGCCCCGATAGGGCGCGAGCGCCCCGATCAGCTCCGGCGGCAGTGGGATCGGCCTGAGGTCACGCCGGGCCACGGCCACCAGGACGGCGTAGCCGTCGGCCGTGACGGTGCGCTCCGGGTTGCTCTTGCACACCTCGAACTGGAGACGCAGCGAGGAGCTCCCAACGTGCGAGACCCAGATCTCGACGTCCAGACGGTCGTCGAGCAGGGCGGGCTTGCGAAATTCGAAGTGGAGGGCGGCACGGGGCAGCCAGAAATCGAAGTGTTCGAAGAGGTGCGAATAGGGATAGCCGACGGCCCGGAACATTTCGGTCTCGGCGATCTCGAAGAACCGCACGTAGGCGCCGTAGCAAATGATGCCCGCGAGATCGACGTCACCCCAGCGGACGAACTCGCCCATGTGGAAGCGTCCTGGTGTCGGGGATGGATCGTTCTGCAGGGCGCCCACGGGCGCCATCATATCCTGGCCCGGCGGAGTCCGCCGGGCCAGACAGGTGTACGGGGGAAGTTACAGGTTCCAGGAGAGGCCGGCGGCGAACTCGCGGCCTCCGAGGTCGAGCTTGCCGAAGCCTTCGAAGTCGTCGGAGAGGTCGTCGTCGACCTGGGTCCAGCGGCCCTCGGCGAAGATGGAGAGGCGGGGCGTGATGGGCGCTTCCAGTCCCACCAGTCCGTAGTAGCCGAAGGCGACGCCCTCGGACCTCAGGTCGGCCGAGAAGACCGGCCGCGAGGCGCTGCCGAAGTCGATGAAGTCGCCGGACTCCTCGAGTTCCCAGGCGTAGCCGCCGCCGCCCGCCCCGATGTAGGGCTGGATGGCGACGTCCGGTCCGGTCAGGTGCAGGACGAGGCCGAGGGTGCCGGAAGCAATGCCGAGCGTAGTGTCGTGGCGGATGCGATCGCCGAAATTGTCTTCGAAGTCGCGATAGGCATTGGTCGACTCGCCTTCGTAGACGTTGCCCGAGAACATGAGGCTCAGCCGATTGTTCAGGGGCAGGAGGTAGTCGAGGCCGAAGCTCGCGTTCTCGAAGTCGTCGATGGAGCCGGTGAAGTCCTGTTCCTTGTCGGCCCAGTACTCGGAATCTCCGTCCGGCTGGAAGGCGCCCAGGTGGATGCGGAAGGCGCCTTCCCGATCGGGGTAGTAACGCCGGCCGCCACGGCCTCTGTGTTGGGCGAGGGCCGGCAGGGCCGCGAGGAGCAGCATCGTCAGAGCGATGATCACTCGTGTCTTTCTGGGGTTCATGGGTCTATCTCTCCTTTGTGAAACCCTTCTGCGGACTCCTAGGAGCAACCGCGGTGCCAGGGGTCCCGTAAGGGAGAGACGGCCAGGGAAAGCCTTTTGTTTCAAGGAGTCCGCAAGGGTTCCACGGCTGGCCGGCCGGAGGATGGAGAGAGAGGGCCGGCCTCCGCTGAGGACGGGGCTGGCCCGGTCGAGGACGGTGGTTCAGCCGTTGGGTGTCTTGGCCTTCGCCTGGTTGGAGTAGGGCGATTTCTTGCCGCCGTTCATAGCCTGGACGCGGAAGGTGTAGGTCTTCCCTGGCGCCAGATCGGTGACTTCGGCCGACGTGGCACCGGCCCCGACGGTTCCGATCAACAGGAACGAGCTGCCGGGCGCCTTCATCTCCACCCGGTAGGAGGTCTCGTTGCGGGCGTTGTCCTTCCAGGTGAGAGTGACCGAGGTGCTGGAGGTGGCCGCCGCCTTGAGGTCGGTGGGCTTGGCGGGCTTGCCGCCCGACGGGGTACCGCCGCCGCCCTCCCCGGCGTAGAGGGTGAGGATGGCGGCGCGGTCGTCCTCATTAAGACGGGCGCCGCGGTCGTCGGCGTAGGCGCTCGCCCGCATCAGAGCGCTCTGGGCGGGTTTGGAGGCTTCGATGCACTCGCCCGTCCGGGCATCGCCGCAGGAGTGGCCCAGGCCCAGGGTGTGGCCGAGCTCGTGGCCGTAGACCTGCTCGGCCCGCTTGCCGGTGACGAACCAGCAACCGGCGCCGTCGTTGACGACGATGTCGGCGCCACCGATCTGGATCGGCTCGGCCCCTCCCCCGGTCCAGGTGCCACCGACGGCCAGGACGCCAGAGCCGCGGCCGGCGGACGAGCAAGAGAACGAACCGGAGGCATCCCCGTTGGGGTCTTCGAAGAGGATGGCGTTGATGCCGTCGAACTGCTGGAAGCCGTTGGTGCTGGAGGTCGTGCCGATGTATTTGTAGTTGATGTTGGTGCTGGGATCGTCGTTCCAGGCCTTCATGGCCTCCTGGAACTCGGGGTAGCCGCCGCTGTCGAGGCCCGGCTGGCCGGAGGCGTCGGCCCGCCAGTCGACGCTCTGCCCGGCGTCGAACTCGAGCCAGCGCTGCTTGTGCCCGCCCAGGTAGTTGAACTGCTCGGCGAACGGCCGGGGGCCGGATCCGGCGGAACGGTCCACGAAGTAGTCAGCCGACCGGTGCAGGCCGGCGGCGCGGTCGGCGAGCCAGTGGGCAAAGCGGTCGAAGTCGCGGGCCCGGTCCACGGCGGGTAAGGGGGTGCCGCTCTCCACGTCCTGCATCTCGGAAAGGTCGCGCAGGGCGAGCTTGCGGCCATCGGCCTCGCGTACCTCGTGGAAGGCTCCCATGGCGAGGTGGAGGGGGCCGTAGGCGCCGTCCGGGCGCGAGCCGAGGAAGAGCAGGGTGCGCTCTCCTTTCGCGAGCTCCGGAGCACCCCAGATCGTCAGGGTCCAGCCGTCCGCGCCGGTGCCGCCGGGCACACGCACGGTCAGGTCACCGATCGGCGCCCGCCCCTTGACGGTGTGCTCGACGCGGATGCGGTACTCGGTGGCGGGTGAGCCCGACACCGCGGGGCGGACGGAGAGGACGGTCCCTTCGGCGATCAGGGCCGCCTGGTCGAACAGCTCCTCATCAGTCCCCAGGACCATGGTGGTGGCGAACGCGGGGGCCGCGGCCAGAGCGAGCAGCGCGATCAGGATCAGAAAAGAGAGGCGTTGGGGCATGGTACGGCTCCTTCGGTGGTTCTAGGGTCTGCGCACCGGAGCTGCGCAGGAGGTACTCTCGGGATGGCGAACGGTCTCGTCAATGGCCTCTAACAGCGCTTCGGGGGACAGGATTCCCTTCAGGAAGTCCGTCTGCTGGACCGAGGAGGCCACGAGCCTGCGATTCGCCTCGGGCGTGTACCGGGTGAAGCGCCGGGTCACGTCCCCCTTGCCCTCGTCAATGTCCAGCAACTCGACCGGGGTCGAGCAAGAGAGGTCGAAGGAGGAAAGGGTCACGAAACGCACCTGGCGGTTCTCCCGGGTGCGCCAGTGGACGCGCCCGGTATTGAGGTCGTAGACGATGCTCCACCGAGTGTAGGAGCCTTGGGCCACGCTGTCCAGAGTCTCAAAGGCGTAACGGACGGGATCGGCCGCCTCGCGGGCCACCCCGTACGCCTCGGCCCGTTCGGCGGCGCGGGCGAACCGCTGGAGGGAGCTGGTGCCCTGGAGAGCGGCCCCCCGGTTCTTCTCGCGGTTCTTCTCGAGAAAATGCAGCGAGTCCTCATAGGAGTGGTTGGCGAGGGCCCGGGCGGGCAGGCTGGCGCCGGCATGGACGACCGGCTTGCCGTTCAGGAAGTCGACGGCCGCGCAGCTCCCGCTCTTGTCGCACGCTAAATAGTGAACCTTGGCGTTGGACGTGACCCGCAAGCGGCCGGCGTTCTTCGCCACTTCGTCCACGGCGGCGAAGTTGTCGAGCTGGTACTGGATCCATTCCAGGCATCCCAGGGCGGGCCGGCCGGCCGGCGCGGGGTAGCGGGTCTCGTCGAGCCACATCAGCTCCACGGCGAGCCCCGCTTCGTTCATGCCGCCGTTGGGGAATTCGCGGCCGTACTGGTTGAAGGTGAGGCTCCCGTACCTGGAAACCCACCGGGCCGGTTTTTCCTGCGAGCCCGGCTTTTCCTGTGGGGGTATCAGGGCCGTCTTCGCGACTCCGCGCTTGTTGACGGTCACCAGGCCGTCTCCCACCCCCCAGTCGTAGTTCTTGCCGAACACGGCCTGGGAGCCGCGCTTCAGACAGAAGGTGGTGCAGGCCGTGGCTTCGGGGACCTGCAGGAGCAGGAGCACGAGGACGAGGAGAGGTGACTTCATGAGGTCTCCTTCTTTTAACCGCTTCTACGCAGACCGAGGGGAACCGTTTCACGAGGGCTCGCTTCCCTGGCCGGTTTTGTATAAAGATCGCAGGGATCTACGAAACGGTTCTTCACAGGGGAGGGAGGCATGGTTCAGATCTTCGACAAGCAGTCCGGCGCCGAGTTGGGCTCCATCACCGACGAGCAGCTCCAGTTTCTGGCCGACCATCTGGAGGAGGAGTCCGAGGACGACGAAGACTACTATCTCAATCGGACGACCGTGGACTTCCTGGAAGGTGAGGGAGCGGATCCCGAGCTGATCGCTCTCTTGCGCCGGGCTCTCGGTGACCGGGAGGAAGCCGAGATCCGCTGGTCACGTTCCTGAAGTCTCCCTTGGCGGCAGGATCACCTTGAGGGCGTGCGGGCGCGTCCGGTACCGGAGAGGGGGCGTCATCCGGGTGACCTCGCCGTCCAGGTAGACGGGGAGGGTCTTCAGGCGGGTCTCGACCGTCAGCTCGGGCAGGCACCAGCGGTCGAAGCGCTGGGTCAGCTTGAGGTCGCGCACGAGCGAGAGCAGGGCGAGCCCCGCCAGGCCCACGCGGCTCGGGGTATTGGCAATGTAGAGATAGAGGTCGCCGCTGTCGAACCGCTCCCGGGCGCCGAAGTTGAACGCCCTCATGACGTACTCGTTGTTGCCCACGAACAGGAAGCGGGTCTTGCGGTGGACCTCCAGGCTGTCCGCCTTGATCCGCACGTGAAGGGATGGCACCCTGGGCAGGATCTTGAAGAGCGCCGAGACCGTGGCCAGCCATTTGTTGCGGCCGAGCTCGCGCCGTTCCCGGTCGCGCATCTTGACGACGGGCGGATAGAAGCCGAGCAGTGAGTTGTTGACGAACACCTCGCCGTTGACCTCGCCCAGGTCGAGGGCCCGGACCTCGCCTCGGGGGATCACGCGCACGGCCTCTTCGAGATCGGTGGGGATGCCGAGGTCGCGGGCGAAGTGGTTGAGGGTGCCGAGGGGCAGGACGCCCATAGGCACCGGCCCGTCTGCCAGGACGGAAGCTACGGCACGGATGGTGCCGTCCCCGCCGCCAGCCACCACAGCCTCCACACCCCGGGCTACGGCTTCGCGGGCGGTATCGCAGATCCGCTCGCCGGGAATGACGTGCACCTCGGCCTCGGTTCCTTCCCTTTGGAAGGATTGCCGAAGGCTGTCGGCGCTGACCTGGCCCGTCACAACGGAGCCCGCGCCCTGATTGACGATGACGGCGATCCTCATTCCGGAGTGATCCTAGCAGTCCCATGGTCCCACAATCTGTCCTGTTCATCCTTCTGACCCTCCTGTCACAGACCCCCGCGGTCGTGGGACCGCCGTCCCCGGAGATGTTGCGCCAGGAGCTCCTCGCCCGCTTCAACCAGGAGCGGGACGCGGTGGGGGCAGCCCCGCTCCGGATCGCCGAGCCCTTGAATCAGGTGGCGCAGGAGAACGCCGAGGAGATCCACGAGAGAGGGGGCGTGGTCTACGACGAGAAGTCAATCCCCGCAATCCAGCGCCGCCTGCGCAAATCCGGCTACGAGGCCCATGGCTGGCATCAGGCCTTCGCGGCCGGGCCGGACGATCCCGCGGCTCTGGTGGCCTGGATCAAACAGGAGTACCCGGACACTTTCCGGTCCCTGATGGATCCGGACTACCAGGAGGTGGGGATCGGCCTCAGCGATCTCCAGGGGAGGACCCCGCTCTACACGTTCTTCCTGGCCTGGCGGGAAAGCGAGTCCTTCGCCCGCCAGACGGCCGCCCTGTCAGACCCCGTGCGGGTCCGCTCGGAGGTTCTCGACCGCGCCAACGCCGAGCGGGCCACGGCCGGGCTCCCCCCGCTCGTCCTCAACGCCCGTTTGAACGACGCGGCTCAACGTCACGCGGAGGACATGCTGCTCCGTTCCTACTACAGCCACTCCTCGCCCGAGGGGAGCAGCCCGGGGGACCGCGTGCGCAAGAGCGGCTACACCCCGCTCCGGGTGGGCGAGAACATCGCCCGCGGGGCGCTCTCCGTCAACGAGGTCATGGACAACTGGATGGCGAGCCGCGAGCACCGCAACAACATCCTCCACCCCGGCTTCGCCGACCTCGGCGTGGGCGTGGCCGTGGGCCGCAACTCGGTGGGCTATACCGTACTCTGGGTGCAGGACTTCGGCCGCTAGCCTACGTCCGGCCATTCCGCCCATTCCGGCCCACATCGTTGAAGATCAGGGCGACAAGGGCCGTCCAGCCGGTCTGATGGCTCGCCCCGAGGCCGCGGCCGTCGTCGCCGTGGAAGTATTCGTGGAACAGGAGCAGGTCCCGCCAGTGGGGGTCCTCGGCGAAGCGCCGGTCGCCGCCGTGGCAGGGGCGGCGGCCCTGGGCGTCGGCGAGGAAGAGGCTGGCCAGGCGCTGGCGCAGCTCGCGGGCGACCTCGTCGAGCGTCATCATCCTCCCTGAGCCCGTGGGGCACTCCACCCTGAGAGTGTCATGGTAGAAGTGGTGGTAGCGTTCCAGGGCCTCGATCAGCAGGTAGTTGACGGGGAACCAGACCGGTCCCCGCCAGTTCGAGTTGCCGCCGAACAGCCAGTCCCGCGACTCCCCCGGCACGTACTGGACGCGGTGGACCTCGCCACTCACCGCCAGCTCGTAGGGGTGCTCCAGGTGGGCGCGGGAAAGGGACCGCACGCCGTAAGGGGAGAGGAACTCGTTCTCGTCCAGCACGTAGCGCAGCACCCGCACGAGGCGCTCCCGGGAGGGGATGGCGAGGAGGTAGATCGTGTCGTCCGGCCGCCGCGGCGACTCCATGAAGGAGATGTGGCTCGCCAGGTCCTGGCGGTTCTTCAGAAACCAGCGCATCCGCTTGGCGAAACCGGGCAGGCGGCGGAAGACCACCTCCTCCGCCAGGGCCGACACGGCAAAGAGGGGGATGAGGCCCACCATGGAGCGGACGCGCAGGGGCACCCGCTGGCCGTCGATCAGGATCTGGTCCTGGTAGAAGCCGTCCTCCTCGTTCCACAACCCGGAGCCTCCCAGGTTGTTGATCGAGTCGCTGATGGCCACGAAGTGCTCGAAGAACTTGGAGGCCACGTCCTCATAGGCGTGGTCCTTCCGCGCCAGCTCCAGGGCCATGGCGAGCATCGTGATGCAGAAGAAGGCCATCCAGGCCGTGCCGTCGGCCTGCTCCAGGAAGGCGCCGCCGGGCAGGGGTCGCGAGCGGTCGAAGACACCGATGTTGTCGAGTCCCAGGAATCCCCCGGAGAAGAGGTTGTTCCCCTCGGGGTCCTTGCGGTTCACCCACCAGGTGAAGGTCATCAGGAGCTTCTGGAAGGCCCGCTCCAGGAACAGGCGGTCGCGCTGGCCACGGGGAGCCGCCATCTTGTAGACGCGCCAGCAGGCGAAGGCGTGGACGGGCGGGTTCACGTCCGCGAAGTTGTACTCGTAGGCGGGGATCTGCCCGCTAGGGTGCATGTACCACTCGCGCAGCACCAGAATGAGCTGCTCTTTCGCGAATTCGGGGTCGATCCGGGCGAACGGCAGCATGTGGAAGGCGAGGTCCCAGGCCGCCCACCAGGGGTACTCCCAGGTGTCGGGCATGGAGATCACGTCGCGGCTGTGGAGCTGCTGCCAGCCGGCGTTGCGGCCTTGCCGGCGGGCCTCGGGAGGGGGCGGCAGGCCGGGGTCGCCGTCCAGCCAGTCGCGGACCACGTAGTAATAGAACTGGCGGGACCAGAGGAGGCCGGCCAGCGCCTGGCGCGCGATCCGCCGGCCGTCGTCCGACAGACCCGGCTCCAGACGGCGAGCGTAGAAAGCGTCGGCCTCGGCGATGCGATCTTCGAAGGTCCGGAGAAAGCCGTCTCCGAAAGGTTCCGCCGGTGCAGGCTCTATCGACAACCGCAGGTGGAGCACCGCCTCGCCGCCCGGCGGCAGGTCCAGGCGGTAAAGCAGAGCGGCCTTGCTCCCCTCCTCCGCCGGGTTGACAGCCTCGCGGCGGCCCTCGATCAGCCAGCGGTGGAAGGCGTCCTTCACATAGGGAGAGGTGGACGGAGACCCGAAGAGCCGCTCGGCGTTCGTCTCGTTTTCCGTGAAGAGGAAGGCTTCAGGCGCCGTCTCCGCCGCCAGGCGCAGCCGGCCCAGGCCCGGGTGGTCCGCCAGCAATCCCCCGCTGTCATCTCTTCGGATCGATCCCTTCGGCCAGTACCCCTCCTGCCCGGCACGTCCCCAGCTCCAGGTGTTGCGGAACCAGAGCGTGGGCAGCACGTGGAGGGCGGCTGTCTCGGAACCGCGGTTCGCGGCGGTGACGCGGATCAGGAGGTCGTCCGGCGAGTCCTTGGCGTACTCGACAAAGACGTCGAAGTACTGGCCGCCATCGAAGACTCCCGTGTCGAGGATCTCGAATTCCGGCTGGTCCTTGCCTCGCCGCCGGTTCTCCTCCACGAGCCGGGCGTAGGGGAATGGGGCCTGCGGGTACTTGTAGAGCGCCTTGGCGTAGGTGCAGCACGGGGTGGCGTCCAGGAAGAAGTACTGCTCCTTGACGTCTTCGCCGTGGTTGCCCTCCGGACCGGTCAGCCCGAAAAGACGCTCCTTGAGGATGGGATCGCGTCCGTTCCACAGGGCGAGGGCGAAGCAGACGCGCCCTTCGCGGTCGCAGAGGCCCAGCAGGCCGTCCTCGCCCCAGCGGTAGGCCCGGCTCCTCGCGTGGTCATGGGAGAGGTAATTCCAACTGTCCCCGTTCTCTGAATAATCCTCGCGGACGGTGCCCCACTGCCGCTCGGCGAGGTAGGTGCCCCAGCGCTTCCAGTTCTTCTCGCGCCGGGCGTCCTCCGCCAGCCGGACGGTCTCCGGATCGGGCATGAAGAGGATGCTACATCGCTCGCCGGTAACGGCCGAAAGCGCGGGTCGCCAGGAAAGCGCAGACCAGGGCGAAGCCGGCCAGCAGGGCGAGGCAGAGCGCCATCTCCGCGGGCGCCTGCCCCTCGAAGCCGTCGCGGGCGGCGGTGACGGCCCAGTTGAGAGGGTTATAACGGGAGACGCCGCGGATCCACTGCGGCATCACGTTGCGGGACATGATCATGCTGGACATGAACATCATGGGCAGGATGGTGAAGTTCATCACCGCGATGACCAGCTCCTGCCGGCGGGCGAGGAGAGCCAGGGCGTTCGAGAAGGAGGCGAAAGCGGCGCCCAGGAGAGAGGCGGCCAGGAGCACGACCAGGATCCCGGGCAGGCCGCCATGGGGACGCGCTCCCAGCAGAAAGGCGACCAAGAGGATGATGCTCGCCTGCACGATCACCTGCACCGCCGAGTGGAGGATGCGTCCCGCGATCACGGCACCTCGGGAGACGGGCGTCGCCAGCATGCGGTCGAGCACTCCTCTGTCAATGTCGCCGAGGATGCCCATGCCCGAGTAGGCGGCGCCGAAAAGGGCCGTCATGATCGAGATGCCCGGCGCCAGGAACTGCACGTACGAGCCGGTCTCGAAACCCTCGATCGTCGTCACCTTGCCGAAGAGCTGGCCAAAGAGCAGCACCCAGAGGACGGGCTGGACGATCGAGATGATGACGAAGATGGGCATCCGTACCGTCGCCCGGATAAGGCGCACGAAGAGATGCCAGCTATCCGCGAAGAATCCCATCCTCATCGCTCCCGGTAGGCGTGGCCGGTCGCCGTGAGATAAACGTCGTCCAGAGACGGGCGGGAGAGGGAGACCTGAGCGACTTCGAGCCCGGCTTTCTCAAGAGTCCCGAGCAGCGCGGGCACGGCCCGGGCCCCATTGCCGACCTGGGCGTAGAGGCGCGCTCCGTCCGGCGGCATCACCTTCAGGACCTCCTCCATCCCCTTCAACACGGCCTCGGCTTCCGCCATGCGGCCACGGTCTGCGAGGTCCACCGACACCACGTCGCCCCGGAGACGCCCCTTGAGCTCCTCGGGACTCCCCTCGGCCACCACTCGGCCGCCGTCCACGATGGCCAGCCGTTGCGCGAGTTGGTCGGCCTCCTCCAGGTAGTGGGTGGTGAGGAGCAGCGTGAGCCCTCCCTGGGCCAGACGCCGGACCTCCTTCCACATCACCGTCCGGCTCTCCGGATCGAGCCCCGTCGTGGGCTCGTCGAGGAAGAGGACCTCGGGGGCGTGAATCAGCCCCATAGCCACGTCGAGCCGGCGCTTCATCCCGCCGGAGTAGGTGGCGGCCGGACGGTCGGCCGCGGTTTCGAGCTGAAAGAGCTGGAGCAACTCGTCAACCCGGCCGCGCAGCCGGGAGGCGGGGATGTGGAAGAGCTGGCCCTGAAGCGTCAGGTTCTCCCGTCCGGTCGCGGTCAGGTCCACGCCCGAGCTCTGGGCCACGTACCCAATGCGGCGCCGCACCTCCTGGGGAGCCCGGATCACGTCGAAGCCGGCAACCTGGGCACGGCCCGAAGTGGGGTCCGAGAGGGTCGTCAGGATGCGGACGGTCGTGGACTTGCCGGCGCCGTTCGGCCCCAGCAAGGCGAAGACCTCGCCGGGGCGGACGGCGAACGAGATCCCGCGGAGCGCCTCCACTCCGCCGGGGTAGGTCTTGTGGAGACCCTCGACCTCGATCGCGGACATCGTGGGTGTCAGTGACCCGACGGCACGTAGGGCACGGAGTTGCCGGGGATCAGGCTCCCGGGAACGTGGTTGAACTGTCCGGGGTCCGGCTTTTCGCGGGGGACGTTCGTCCCTCCCCAGTAGCCCGGAATGACGACCACCGGCACGCCGCCATAGTAGGGAGCGGGGTAAACCGGGGGATACGCGGGGGGATAGGCCGGCCGGACCAGGTCCCGGACCACCGACAGCTCGGCCAGAGCGGCCAGCCGGTCCGCGCGGGCGGCACGGGCCTGCTCCTCGCGCTGGGCACGCCGGCGAGCGTTCTCTTCTTCATAGGCCCTCAGATTGGCCGCGTTCTCCTCGCGCGTGATCCACTGGCCGTTCGAGAGCACGAAACCCCGCCGCCGCATCGACTCGGCATAGGGGATCCAGCGGTCGACCTGGTCGTCGAGCACGTAGCCGAACCCGCGAAGGATCGGCCCCAGCCCATTGAGATCAGGGTCCAGTGTGGCCGCGGCCAGAGCGGCTTCGCGAGTGGCCTGCTGCAGCTCCTTGGCCTGGGCCCAGCGGGCGAGCTCCAGCCAGTCCGCGGCGCGAGCGCCGGGGTTTTTCCTGAGTGCCTCCTTGCGCCGCAGGTACTCGGCGAGGCTCGAATCGCCCGTATCCACGCGCAGCACCTGGCTCTTGGGCAGGCTCAGGATGCCGCCCTGCATCTGGATGTGGACCTGCGAATCGGTCGTCTCCGCGATCACCCCCTCGAACTTGCGCCCGTTGACCAGGTAGACGTCATCCGCGAAAAGAGGGATAGCCACGAGGGAGAGGAGAAGGAGAAGGAGAAGAGAAAGGAGACGGGTCTGCATGAATCTTCCTTTCGTCCGTTGCGGTCTCCATCTTACACCGGCCGGAAACGGAAAGAAAAGGGCGACTCCAGGGAAGCCATCAATCCTGCCTCTTCTAACTAGGCCCTAGGCGGCTCAATCAAGACGGTCAGTCAGCCCTATTGTTTGATGTCGTCACCTTGTGGGGACCGGCGGCCATCCCCTTCATCGCCTAGAAAATTGCAAACGACCCCGATCGTGGACGGTCAGGTGACTGTGGAACGCCTAGGAGGCAGCTCAGATCATTCACCGTTGTCCCACCTAGCCTTTGATTATCCTCAAGGTGGCGATCAATGGACGACTCCAGGAGCATCACTTTGACAAGCTTTCGAGATTGTCTCC
The DNA here is from genome assembly GCA_964245465.1 of uncultured Thermoanaerobaculia bacterium. Taxonomy (GTDB): domain Bacteria; phylum Acidobacteriota; class Thermoanaerobaculia; order Multivoradales; family UBA5704; genus DATARR01. The sequence continues at coordinate 5,166 of CAXTNS010000008.1, read as the reverse complement.
CGTGAATCTCGGGATCACAGACCGCAGATCTTGAAGATCACACACTGAGGGCTATGCCTTCACGATCTGATATCGAATCTGCGAATAGCTGTCACTTAATAGGATAGCCGCTCATTTATCATCTGCACACCGCTATAAAACCAAATACATCTTAATTGGAAGCGAAGCACTGACTCTAGGCTTATAAAAACCATCCAACTCATGAACTGCCAAACCGCTCGGCGGCCAAGCGCCCTCTTCTTCTGCAAAGCGTTTCGCCAATTCGCCAATCACCAAATATGATCCCCTAGGCTCCAGAGGTAACTCACCGCCCTTCCATCTCTCTGGAGTGGAGCTTAGTTCTTTGAAGAGACTCATAGTTCTTGCCGCGTATTCATACGCTCGGCCACCCAGAGCCTTAGACTCTGGATAATAGTTGAGACGCCCTTGGAGATTCACCTCACATCCAGCTCGAAATGGCTGACCTTCGTACACTTCCGAAAGGACCCTAAATATAGCTAGGGCATCAGAAAACGCTTCACAAATAGCACCATTACCATCATCCTTACTTTCTGGCCGAAAGTCCTGCAAGCGCCTCCGCAGCATTCCAGCCACACGCCTATTCGCCCTACCAATCAGGGCCTCAAGTTCGTCCCTTGATTCACGCTCGGTCGACCCTCGAACATCCCACATCACAATGAATTTTGGCGGTTCTAATATGATGGAGGCCTCCCTAAGTTCCTCCGTGCTGAACTCTCTTAGAATCTCAGCACACCGCCCGGCAACCTCAAGCACGATTGATCGAATCAATTGAAATGAACCGGAGAAGTCTCCAGGCAAGTCATCCAGAGCAGACTGAATCATTAAAGCTACATCGGGCTGTTCATCACCCCGGCTGCGGAAAAAGGCTCTCGCAGCATGATCCACCTTTGTTGCATCATTCAGCAGATCCAGCAGTCGCCCCAGAGATTCCGCAATTGGCAGGTCTCTCCGCTGCGGGTCTCGATGCCCAGCGAGCGCCACTAAGTCCCTCAGCAACCGGTTAGTCTGATAAGCCACCCGCAAGGCAGACTTTATCTCAGAAATACCGGCACTCCTTGCCTCCGCAACCTCTCTCCCTTTTAAGCGATCCCGCAACTTCATCCATGCGCGCTCTCTCGTTTTTTCTCCTTGGACAACGGCTTCAATCCTAGAGTAGATTCCATCCCTGCCTTCGTAGAGCCGCATCTTCTCGTTAGCTTGGGCGATGAAATTCGAGAGATCAGCCAGTACGCTAGCAACTCTGTGAAGCTCCGCTCTTTCTGGCGGCTGGGGCAGCGCGGCCAAGCGCGCAGTCACGGCTAATGCATCATAGACTGAACATCTATCATGATCCAACCATAATCCTAATTCAGCCTGTAGAGCCCGATGAAGCTCCTCTTCTGTTGCAGCACTAGTCAACGCAATCAGCGCAGAGGTTTTTAAGCCCTCCGTGCGCTGAATTACAGCCACAATCTCAGCCAAATCCTCCAAGCCTTCCCTTACCTCTCTGTCCCAAGGCCTCTCGCTCTTAGGAAATAGCAGATCCAGCTCCGGGGGAGCTTCATACATAGAGTCACCGCGAGAAGCTCGCCGCAATATAGAATGGTTCACAGCCCATTCAACCAAAAACTGCCGACTTGTTCCTGTTACGATCATGGGTCGGGCACCGTAAAGATGGAACCCTTTTTTAATCCCAAGATATTGGAGTGGCTCCAGCCTGCGATCATCACTGGCATCGGCCAGAGCCAGAACAAAGAACTTTTCAAGCGTTATAGCCGATAAGTCTTCACTTTGAAGGGATGAGCTAAGGGCATCAAAAAGCAAACGAACCGTATGCAGCAAGGTAGGAACGGATCCTTCGCCAACCCTGAACCCCCGCGCCCAGATCCTTCTTCCAGACTCCGAGAGCTCAATGTGCTTCGGAACAATTGCTCCGCGATCGATTAGACTATCAATAGACCAATGGATGTCATAGTCACCCGCATCTGGAATGATGGAGGCTACTATTCGCTTTAGCTCTCCAAAGGAAACACCGAAGTCAAGCCGTTCTTGCGAGTTCTCCCTCTCGTCCCGAGAGGCCAAATCGATCGCTCTATGCTGCGCATAAAAAACAGCTTCCACAACATCAGAAACATCCTGTGCACTTTGCAGCAATTCGCTTCTTAAATTCTTATAGCCTTCCTCGTAATGGGTTGGCACCCGCTCAGTCAACGCGTATGAAGGAAGATGATCTAGCAGATCCTTCTTACCTTCTCTACCCAATCCATTCTCAAGAACACACCTAAGTCTATTAGACACCGTAGAAGCCAATGCGGGTCCGATCAATAGCTGGATGTCATCTTCTTGAGGCCCCAGCCAGGACGTATTAATTCCACAGGCCGCGAATTCGGACTGAAGAGTAGTGCGGGTCTCGTACAGCGTCTCGGCCTCGTGCAAGAAATTAGCCCAAGTCGCCAAGCTTTGCTCGCGTGATGTTCTAGCAAACTGACCTTCAACGTTCCATGCAGCCTCCAAAGCCAAATGCCATAAGTTGGATAGCGGTTCGGAAAAGTAGGACTCTAAAGCATCAAACTTATCAGCCTCCAGTTGCATAGGGCAAATACTTACAACATTTAACAGCTTGGAGTCAGCGCTCAAGTAAAGCCTCAGCTTTGAAAACTCAGAATGAGGCCTGGACTTCCCCGGCACAATCGTCCATGACCGCACCTCGCCGGGCCTCTCTGCCGCAGGCGTCCTGCGCACGAAAGGGATCAATAAACCTTCCCCAAACACACAAGCAACTTGCTCGAGCGCAGATTCGACCAAGAAAGGGTCACCAAAATCACCAGAAAGAGAAAGTATAGGATGATCTATATCTAGCGGCTTCCCCAACAGGTGAAAGGCGAGCATCTCATCGTACACAAAGGCGGCTGCAGTCTCTCGCTTGAGATCAAGATACGAACTCTGAATAGAGGTTCTATACTTAGGCAATATTTCGTCACTTACTGCAAAAGGTATACCTATCGCGTGCCCCTTACCTCCAGAGCGCTCAATTGCGATCTGTGCCAATTGAAGAGTTCTATCAAAGGTTGACCCAAACGTTACCGAGTCATCGACAACTAAGAGGTCTCCCACGATATCCTGCAGGAACGGTAAGGCTTTCTCAGAAACAACCCTCTTCATGAAGTCTAGGGGCAGCAATCCTTCAGCAATAAGAAGCTCGATTAACCTCGGCCCCTTCCGTGAGATAGCAATAATTGCCCCCGTCTCTAGGGTTAGCCGGTCGGCCCAAGATCTCAGCCGTGGTGCATATAACTGCCCTAACCAAGAGCGCTGAATCATCGTTATCTCCTCACTCTCCCATAAGATGAGAGAAAGTGACCGGCCCGCCTCCGAGCCGGTCACTTACACACATCAGTCACTCTCGAGGACCTCCTGCGGCAGGCTGCGGATCTCCTCCTCGCCGAACTCGAAGAAGAGCTCCTCCTCGGCTTCCGGCTCGGACTCGACGAACTCCTCGGCCATGTGGAAGTCGTGGTAGTAGTCCATGCGCGTCCCGGCGTGGATGACAAGGCCCACGATCACGTTCTGCTTGAGGCCCCGGAGACCGTCGACCTTGCCGCTGATCGCCGCCTCGGTGAGCACCCGGGTGGTCTCCTGGAAGCTCGCGGCGGAGATGAAGCTGTCGGTCGACAGCGAAGCCTTGGTGATGCCCAGGAGCAGCGGCCGGCCGATGGCGGGGGTGCCGCCCGCGGCCACGACGCGCTCGTTCTCCTCCTGGAACTTCCAGCGGTCCACCTGCTCGTCGATCAGGAACTCCGTGTCGCCAACCTCCTCAATCTTCACCGACCGCATCATCTGGCGCACGATCACCTCGATGTGCTTGTCGTTGATCGCCACGGACTGCGACCGGTAGACCTCCTGGATCTTGTCGGTCATGTACCGCTGCAGCTCCTTCTCGCCGAGCACCTGGAGGACGTCGTGCGGATTGATGGGACCGTCGATCATGGGATCGCCGGCACGCACCCGCTCGCCCTCCTGCACGTTGATGTGGATCGACCTCGGCACCAGGTACTCGCGGTTGTCGCCGAGATCGCTCTCGACGATCACCTTGCGCATGCCCTTGTGCACGTCGCCCAGATGGACGACGCCGTCGATCTCGGTGATGATCGCCGGCTCCTTGGGGCTGCGGGCCTCGAAGAGCTCGACGACGCGGGGCAGACCGCCGGTGATGTCCTTGGTCTTGGTCGTCTCACGCGGGATCTTAACCAGCGTGTCGCCGGCGTAGACGTCGGCGCCGTTCTGCACCACAAGGTGGGAGCCGGACGGCAGCAGGTACCGCTTCTCGCGGCCGTCCTCGCCGTGGATCAGGATCGCCGGCACCCGCTTCTCGTTGGCCGAGGCCTCGACGATGATCTTCTGCGACAGGCCGGTAACCTTGTCGGTCTCCTCGCGGACGTTCTCGCCCTCGACGATGTCCTGGAACTCCGCCTTGCCGCTGATCTCCGACAGGATGGCGTAGGTGAACGGGTCCCAGGTCACCAGCTCGGTGCCCGGCTCGACCTGGTCGCCCTCGTGCACCAGGAGCTGCGAGCCGTAGGTGAGAGCGTAGCGCTCCCGCTCGCGGCCCTTCTCGTCGGTGATGACGAGCTTGCCGCTGCGGTTGATCACGATCAGCGAGCCGCGACGGCTCTCGACCGTGTTGACGTTGAGGAACTTCACGATGCCCGGGTTCTTCGAGATGTGCTTCGACTGCTCGGACACGCGGGAGGCGGTACCGCCGTAGTGGAAGGTCCGCATCGTGAGCTGCGTGCCAGGCTCGCCGATCGACTGGGCGGCGATGACGCCCACCGCCTCGCCGATCTCGACCATCTTGCCGGTGGCCAGGTTGCGGCCGTAGCAGAGGACGCACACGCCTCGCCGGGTCTCGCAGGTCAGCACGGAGCGGATCTTCACCCGCTCGATGCCGGCCGCCTGGACGGAGTTGCCCAGGGCCTCGGTGATCTCCTGGCCGGCGGCGAGGATGAGCTCGCCCGTCATGGGGTCGTAGATGTCCTCCTGGCTGACGCGGCCAACGATGCGGTCGCGCAGGGGCTCCAGGATCTCGCCGCCCTCCATGATGGCCGTCACCACGATGCCGTCGATCGTGCCGCAGTCCACCTCGTTGATGATGACGTCCTGGGCCAC
>CAXTNS010000007.1:21001-31343 GCA_964245465.1 uncultured Thermoanaerobaculia bacterium | reverse complement strand
CCGCGGCAATCAGGGTTTCGAGAGCCTGAGCCTCGCGCCGGACGGCCGGACGCTGTGGACGGCCAACGAGCGGGCGCTCCAGCAGGACGCGCCGGACGAGAAAGAGCGGCCGAGCCCGGTTCGCCTTCTTCGCTACGAAAGGCAGGGGGAGCGGTTCGTGCCGGGTGCCCAATTCGTCTACGAGGTTGAGCCGATCGACAAGCCGGGCACGGGTTTCTCGGTCCGTGGTCTGGCGGTGTTTGGATCTGCTGGCGCTGGAACGCGAGTACGTTGAGGGCCGGGGGATGAGGATCCAGCTCTTCCTCGCGTCCCTTCCGGGGGCGACCGACGTTTCGAAGCTCGACGCGCTGGCAGGGCAGAGCTACACACCCGTCCGCAAGACGCTGCTCTACGACTTCGCCCGCGCGGGCTTCCTGCCGGACAACGTCGAGGGCCTCGCCTTCGGCCCCAATCTGGCCGACGGCTCGCGGACCCTGGTGCTCGTCTCCGACAACAACTTCGAGCTGCTCCAGCAGACGCAGGTCGTGGCGCTGCGCTGGATAGAATAGGCGTTCGCCGCCATCCGTCATCAAACGGCGGCGGCATTCCGAGAGGGAGGCAGCATGAGCGACAAAGCCTGGTACGTGGCCGTCGGCGGCCAGCAGCAGGGTCCCATGAGCCGGGACGACGTCGTCGCCGGTATCCGGAGCGGCCGGATCGGTCGCGACGCCCACGTCTTCACCCAGGGCATGGCCAACTGGGTCCCGATCACGGCCGAGCCCGAGTTCTCGGGTGCCTTCGGCGCGGCCGCGCCGCCGCCGCCTCCGCCGGGAGTGGGGGCGCCGGTCACATCGCAGATGCCGAAGGCGCACGAGATCGACTACGAGCTGTTCGGCGAGGACCTCCAGTACGTGGAGGTCACCCTCGATCCGGGCGAGGCCTGCATCGCCGAGGCCGGAGCGTTCCTCTACATGGACCCGGGTATCGTCATGGAGACCATCTTCGGCGACGGCTCGGGCGCGGAGCAGGGCGGGCTCATGGGCAAGCTCCTCTCGGCCGGTAAGCGGGTGCTCACCGGCGAGTCGCTGTTCATGACCGTGTTCGGCAACAACGGCCCGGGCCGGCAGAAGGTGGCCTTCGCCGCCCCCTATCCGGGCAAGATCATCCCGGTCGACCTGCGCCAGCACGGCGGCCGGCTGCTCTGCGAGAAGGACGCCTTTCTGTGCGCCGCCCGTGGCATCTCCGTAGGAATTGCGCTGAACCGCCGGCTGGGCTCTGGGCTCTTTGGCGGCGAGGGGTTCATCCTCCAGAAGCTCGAGGGGGACGGCCTCGCCTTCCTTCACTCGGGCGGCACCATCCTCTCGCGCCGGCTCGCCCCGGGCGAGACGCTGAGGGTGGACACCGGCTGCCTCGTGGCCTTCGAGACCACGGTGACCTACGACATTCAGATGGTCTCGGGGATCAAGACGGCCTTCTTCGGCGGCGAGGGGCTGTTCTACGCGGCCCTCACGGGACCGGGGACGATCTGGCTCCAGTCGCTGCCCTTCAAGCGCCTCGCCAAGCAGGTTCTCTCGGCGATCCCGCGCAACAAGGGCGAAGGCTCCGCCCTCGGCGGGATCGGCAACATCCTGATGGGCGGGGATAGCTAGAGCGCTACCCCACGGGTGCTTCGATCTTGAGCATCCGGCCCCAAGCCTGGCGCAGGTTCTCGGGGAGGTCGAGGTCAGGGAAGATCTCCTTGACCTCCTCGCGCGTCACGTAGTTCCAGATGTCGTCCCACTGCGCGTAGCGGAGCAGGTGGGAGATGACCCAGGCGCGCTGCTCGCGGGTCCCCTGGTGAAGGAGGTGGAGGACCTCCGGCTCGGTGATCTTCTGGTCGGGGAAGAAATAAAGGGACGCCCCCCGTTCGAGACCATCCCGGCTTCGACCTGAACCTTGCATGAAGCGAGTATATCCCAACCCCCTCCTTCAGGAGAGGGGCTGGGGTGAGGTTCTAGCCAAAGGCCTTCTCGTCCGCCGAAGGCCCGTACAGCCCGGGTACGGGGATGTCGTTCAGGCGCAGGTACACCGTGAGCTGGGCGCGGTGGTGGATCGTATGGTTCATCACGAAAGAGCGGAGGACGACGGCCTTCGGCGCGGTGAAGATCACCGTCTCACCGTTGCGCAGCGTCCAGGGCTTGCCAAACTCCTCGTCGCTCATGCCGGCGATGGCGTCCCGGGCTTGGGCGACGTTCTGGTCGAAGAACGCGAGGAGGTCCTCGCTCGTCCGCGGGTTGGGCTGCTCGAACGGCTGGGAGAAGTCGAGCTCGCTGGTCTGGGCGGTCACAACGGCCCAGCCGGGCAGTTGAGCCACATGAGTGGCCAGCTTGCCGATGCTGAAAGACTTCGCGTGCGGCTGCCAGTCGTACCTGTCCATGGGAATCCGCTCAAGGGTCTTGCGGGTGCTGGTCATCTCCTGATCGAGCTCTGCGAGAAGGGCTTGGCTGAAAGTCATTCGTTTCCTCCAGAAATTTACGGTTGGGTGGCATCTCCGAACAGGTTTCGCTGATCGCCGGCCGGATCCGCGTAGAGGAGCCGGCCGCCGGGAAGGATGCGGGCGTTGGGGTCGAGCTCGTGCGGATCGGCACGGCCCGGGCCCAGGATATGCAAGACTGGAACGCCCCGCGCGAGCAGGGCGTCGGAGATGAGCCGGCGGTGGCAGCGCCAGGGCACGGCCTCGGCGCAGAGGATGGCGGCGGTCTCCCCGGCGGCGCGCTCCATGAGCCGCGCCAGGGCGGCCGCGAACTCCGGGGTCTCCATGTGGTCGGCGTAGCCTTGGAAGGCCTCCACCCTCCAGGCGGTGTGGGGGGAGCCGGGGCGGACGGCGCGGCGGCCTCCGAGGCCCGGCTCATGGACGTACTCGATGCCCCCGGAGGCGAGGGAAGCCGCCAGAGCGTCGCGCGAGAACTGGGGATGGCGCCGGGAGCCGGGATAGCGCCGGACGTCGACGAGCACCCGGACGCCGTGCTCGGCCAAGAGGGAGAGGAGATCTTCGATGGGACGCGTGGAATGGCCGATGGTGAAGACGGGCGGCACACGGCTACTATACCCCCTGAGGGCGATCCAGCCCTCGAAGTGGAAGAAAACAAGTGGGATCGAGGTTCAGGAGTCGGGAGCCACGGGTTTGCTGCTGCGCGTCATCACGTACAACATCCATAGGGCTATTGGAGTCGACCGCCGGTTCCGACCGGAGCGGATCGCGGCCATTTTGCGTCACTATGACGCCGACGTCGTGATGCTCCAGGAGGTGGACGAGGGGGCGCCCCGCTCGCGGGAGCTGAACCTCGCCAAGGAGTTGGCCGAGGCCGCCGGCTATCCGAGCTTCGCCCTGGGCCACAACGTGAGCCTGAAGAGGGGGCGCTACGGCAACGCCACGCTCTCCCGGTTCCCCATCCTGCGCGAGAGGAACATCGACCTCTCGGTGGCCGAGAGCTGGATCCGCCGCGGGTGCCAGCACACGACCCTGGAACTCGGCGGCAAGGACGGCCTTCTGGAGGTCTTCAACCTCCACCTCGGGCTCTCGGCGCGCGAGAGGAAGAAGCAGATCGAGCTTCTGAAGCGCTCGGCGGAATTCCGCGGCGTGGACGGCGGCACGCCCGTGCTGGTGGCCGGCGATTTCAACGACTGGCGCTCTCTGCTGCTGCCCGAGTTCACCAATGGCCTCGGCTTCGGCTGCGCCACCGAACGCAGGCGGGGTCCCTACCGCTGCATCCCCACCTATCCTTCCTTTTCCCCCCAGGGCGGGCTCGACCGCATCTACCATCGCGGTCCGCTACGGCTGCTCTCGGTCCACTCCTGCCGCATGCAGGTGGCCCGCGTGGCGAGCGACCACCTGCCGATCGTGGCCGAGTTCCAGGTGGGATAGAAGACACCCTGCACCTTGAGCCCGGATCGGGTTTATCCTAGGGCCTGTTTCCCGGCCTTCGAAAAATGTTCGTCCTATGGGGATTGAAAAGAGATGTCTCGCCCATCCGTCCTGTTCGTCGATCCGGAAACCGCCCGCCGCCGGGAGGTGGCCAGCGGCTTGAGCGGGTTCGGGTACGAGGTGATCCCGGCGGTCGGGACCGAAGAGGGGCGGCGGTACGCGCGGACGCTGGGGCCGGGGATCGTGGTGGCGCCGGCGGCCCTGGTGCGCGGCGTGGACGGCGCCCTCGCCGAGCGCTTCGACGCCACGGACCCCGCGGCTGATCACACGCTGTTGCTTCTGGGCCAGACGGACGAGGAAGGGCAGGTCCTGCCGGAGGACGTGCTCTTCCTCAAGGCGGACGGCACCCCGGCCGAAGACCTCGTGCGGCGCATCCATCTGGTGCTCCTGGGCCGGGAGATCGGCGTCGAGCCCGACACGGACCTGGAGTCGCTGGTGGGGGATCTGGCTTTGCTGCCGTTCCTGGAGTTGCTGCGGGCCGTCCACCGCGCGCGGTTGACGGGGCGGATCGTCTGCGCGGACGGCGACGTGACGCTCCAGGATGGAGAGGTCGTAGCGGCCTCGGCGGGCCGCACGCGCGGGGTGAAGGCGTTCCTCCGCCTGAGCCACCTGGACGCCGGGCCGTTCTGGATCTGGATCCGTCAGGCGCAGGCCCCCTTCCCTTCCCCCTCAGACACCACCGAGCGGGAGGTCCGGCAGGACGTGAAGTCGCTGATCTTCCTGGCCCTGGAAGACCGGGTCCACGACGCGCCTGATCCCCGGGTCCGCGCCCGGGTGAACCTCGGCCCGTCGTTCTTCGAGACCCGCTTCACGCCGCGCCAGCAGGAGTTGCTGGCCGTGCTGCCGGGCTGCGTGACCGTGGGCCGGCTGCTCGACGCCATGCCCTCGGCCACGGACGGCGAGATCCTGCGCGACCTCCTGGGCCTGAGAGAGCTGGGCATCGTCACCCTGGAAGAGCCGGAAGACCTCGTGCGGGTGGTGACCGACTCCACGTGCGACCTGCCGCCGGAGGTGACGCGGGCGCACGGCATCCACGTGGTGCCCGTGCTCGTGCTCTTCGGCGACCGGGTCTACCACGACGGGGTGGACCTGAAGGCCAAGGAGTTCTACGAGCTGCTGGAGAAGGGACCGGTCCATCCGCGCACCAATCCCACGCCCAAGGCGGACTTCCAGGACGTCTACCGGACGCTCGCGCCGCAGAAGGATGTCGTCTCCGTCCACCTCTCGGAGAAGCTGTCGCAGACCGTGATCCACGCCCGAGCGGCCGCGGAGGAGGGGCTTCCCCTCTACCAGGAGCTGCGGGGCGAGGCCGAGCGGGTGGCGCTCCGCGTGGTGGACCCCCGCAGCGTGAGTCTGGGGCTCGGCATGATGGCCCTCTTCGCGGCACGGATGGCGCGGCGGGGCATCGAGCCCGAATCCATCGTGGACCGCCTGGAAGCCATGCGGGAGCGGATGCACGTGCTCTTCGTAGTGGACACCCTGGAGTACCTCGCCCGCGGCGGCCGGATCGGCAAGGCCCGGGCCGTCATGGGCAACCTCCTGGGCATCAAGCCCATCCTGGGTGTGGTGGACGGCGAGGTCGTGCCGGTCGATCGCGTGCGCGGCGGCCGCGCCGCCCATCCCAAGCTGGTGGACCTGCTGCGCGAGAAGGTCGACCCCGGCCGTCCCGTGATGGCGACCATCGCCCACGCCAAGGCCCCCGTCTGGGCGGACCGCCTGCGAGGGCTCCTCGAAAAGAGCTTCCAGGTGCAGGAGATCCTCCTCGGCGAGATGGGCCCCGTGGTGGCCGCCAACGCCGGCCCGGGCACTGTGGGAGTCGCGTTGTTCCAACCCACCGATGAGGAACTGGCGGTGATCAGGGCGGCGGAGCCCCCCTCCCAACTCCTGGCATGAGCCGCATCGCCTTCGTCACTCACGCCGGCCTACCCGCCCTGTCCAACGACGACCGTCTGGCCGCCGCGGAGCTGACCCGCCTGGGCGCCGAGGTTGACGCCGCCGTGTGGGACGACCCTGGCGTCCGGTGGGCGAGCTACGACCGGGTGGTGATCCGCTCGTGCTGGGACTATCACCTGCGACCGGGCGCTTTCCTTGAGTGGCTCGCCCGGCTGGAAGGCAATGGGGTCTCGCTCTGGAATCCCGCCCCCGTGGTGCGCGCCAACGTGGATAAGGGCTACCTCGTGGACCTCGCGGTAGCGAGCATGCCGGTCGTCCCCACGATGCGGCTGGAGCGGGGAGAGAAGGCGGATCTGGCCGGGCTGCTCGTGCAACGGGGCTGGGAGGAGGCCGTGGTCAAGCCCTCCGTCTCCGCCTCGGCCTTCCGCACCCGCCGGGTCCGGCGCGAGGACGCCGCGGCGACCCAGGCGGAGTTGGAGGAGATGCTGGCCGCGTCCGGCGTTCTCGTCCAGCGTTTCCTCCCCGAGATCCAGACCCGCGGCGAGTGGTCGTTCATCTTCCTCGGCGGCGAATACAGCCACGCCGTCCTGAAGCGCCCGAAGACGGGGGATTTCCGCGTGCAGGAGGAGCTCGGCGGCTCCTCGGTCCTGGAGAGGCCCGCGCCCGCCCTCACCGAGCAGGCGCGGGCGGTGGCCGAGACCATCCCCAACGCCTGGCTCTACGCCCGCGTGGATGGGGTGGAGATCGAAGGCGTCTTCACCCTCATGGAGCTGGAGCTGATCGAGCCCCTGCTCTTCCTGGGTTGGGATCCCCAGGCTCCGGCCCGGTTCGCGCAGGCGATCCTCCAAAGCGCGTGACCGGTTGGCCACGGCCCTTCCCAATCCCTCTTCCATCTGGTAGAAAGATTCAAATGTCAGACGGACCGAAGTACAGACAGCGGGGCTACCAGGACTCCGACCGCCGCGACGAGCGGCCCCGGCCCGGCCTCCAGGGCCCCCGCGAGAAGAAGGACGGCCCCCGGGGGCGGGGCCTGGGTGCTCCCTCGGAATCGGTGTTCCGCTGCGCCGCCTGCGGCGAGAAGCGGTTGATGATGCCGGAAGAGCCGCTGCCCGTCGACGCCACCTGTCACAAATGCGGCGCCGACCTTCACACCTGCTCGAACTGCATCAGCTTCGACACCGGAGTCCGCTGGGAGTGCCGCCGGCACGCCGAGATCCCCGTGCGCGTGCCCAAGAAGCGGGACCGCAACGAGTGCCCCCTTTTCACCCCCAAGCTCGCCCAGGAGTTCGCCCAGGACAGCGACAAGCCCGCGCCCGGAGACGCCCGGTCGGCGTTCGACGCGCTGTTCAAGTTCTAGATCTACAATGGCTCCATGAAGCCCGTCGTCCCCAAGGACCAACTCGCGGAGTTCTGCCGGCGCCATCACATTCTCAAGCTCGCTCTGTTCGGCTCCGTCCTGCGAGAAGATTTCCGGCCGGACAGCGACATCGACGTCCTCGTGGAATTCGAGCCTGGTCACGTGCCCGGGTTCGGGTTCATCCGGCTGCAGGACGAGCTGTCGTCTCTCTTCGGCGGTAGGTCCGTGGACCTGGTCACCCCGAAGTTCCTGAACCGCAGGATTCGGGACGAGGTGTTGAAGAGCACTGAGGTCCAATATGCCGCAGGGTGACCTGCTGTATATCGGGCACATGTTGGACGTGTCGCTTCAAGCCGTCGCCAAGATCAAAGGAAAGAGCCGGAGAGATTTGACGAAGACGAGAATCTCCGTCTCGCGTTGACTCACCTGATTCAGAGGATCGGGGAGGCAGCACGGCGAATCAGTGCCGAGACCCTGCAAGGATACCCGCTGATCCCGTGGTCCGACATCATCGGAAAGCGGCACAAGATCGTGCACGATTATCTGGACGTTGACTTCGATGTCGTCTGGTCCGTGGTCACCGTCGATCTTCCTGCTCTGATCTCCCTGCTCGAATCCATCGTTCCGCCAGCGCCCTAGGCCACCTCCGCCGTCGGTAAAAACCGCGGCGCCTTCCGCGCCCGCGTCGCCTGCTCGAAGGCGTAGGCAAACTTGATCAGCTTCGCGTCGCTCCAGGCCGGCCCGATGAAGGAGATCCCCATGGGCAGCCCGAAGGCGAACCCGGCGGGGACGGTGACGTTCGGATAACCGGAGACCGCGGGGAGCGTCGAGCTGCCTCCCGTCGGTGAATCGCCGTTGACGAGGTCGATCAGCCAGGCGGGTCCGCCGGCCGGAGCGACCAGGGCGTCCAGCTTGTTCGCGGCGAGCGCCGCGTCCAGCCCCTCCTTGCGGGAGAGACGGCGGCAGGTCTCCAAGGCCTTCTTGTACGCGGCCTCGGTGAGCGGTCCCTTCTCCTCGGCCTGATGGAAGATCTCCTGCCCGAAGTAGGGCATCACCCGGTCCTTGTGGCGTTCGTTGAACTCGATCGCCTCCTTGAGCGAACGGACTGGCGCCGCCTTGCCCAGCTCGGTCAGGTAGCGGTTGAGGTCCGCCTTGAACTCGTAGAGCAGCACGTCGTACTCGCTGTCCCCGATGTCGCCGTTGAGCACGATCTTGACGGGATCCACGATTACGGCGCCCCGGTTCTTCAGGACCGCCGCCGCTTCGGCCAGGACGCGGTTCGTCAGCGGGTTGTCGTCCAGGGAGCGGGGATGGAAGACGCCGATCCGCGCCCCCTTGAGGGCCTTCGGATCGAGGAGCTCCGCGAAGTCGGGGAGCGCCTTGCCCCGGCTCGCCTTGGTGGCCTCATCGCGCTCGTCCACGCCGGTCATGGCGGCCAGGAGGATGGCGGCGTCCGCCACGGTGCGGGCCATGGGACCGGCCGTGTCCTGGCTGTGGGCGATGGGGATGATGCCTGACCGGCTGAGCAGGCCCAGCGTGGGCTTGATCCCCACGATGCCGCAGGCGTTCGCGGGGGAGACGATCGAGCCGTCCGTCTCCGTGCCTACGGCCGCGGCGCACAGGTTTGCCGCAACGGCCACGGCCGAGCCCGAGCTGGAGCCCGAGGGATCACGGTCGAGCGCGTAGGGGTTGCGGCACTGCCCGCCCCGGCTGCTCCAGCCGCTGGTCGAGCGGGTGGACCGGAAGTTGGCCCACTCCGAGAGGTTGGCCTTGCCCAGCAGCACGGCTCCCGCCGCCCGCAGCCGCTCGGCAATGAACGCGTCCCGCGGCGGAATCGATCCTTCCAGCGCCAGCGAGCCGGCCGTGGTCGTCATGCGGTCCGCCGTCGCGACGTTGTCCTTGAGGAGGATGGGGATGCCATGGAGCGGTCCCCGCGGCCCTTTCTCCTTGAGCTCGGCATCCAGCGCGTCGGCGATGGCGTGGGCATCCGGATTGACCTCGATCACCGCCCGCAGCTCCGGCCCCTTCCGGTTCAGCTCCTCGATACGGGCAAGATACTTCTCGACCAGCCCGACTGACGTTTGCGCTCCCGAACGGAGACCGGCCTTGAGCTGGCTGATCGTCACCTCCTCCAGATCGAACGGAGTGGGGGAGTAGGCCCCAGCCGTGGTCCCTGCCGGCAAGAACGGACCGCCCAGAGTCAGCGCGCCCCCGGCGGCACCGGCCTTCATCAAGTCCCTGCGGGTGAACGAACCACTGCCTTTCAGATTCGAGCTCACGGAGCCCCCTTGCAATTATGAGTGTCGACCATAGAACCGCGCGAAGGAAAATGGGTACATACCATATGGAGAGGGGGATGATCTTCAACGGAGTGGCAACAGAAGGGGGATTCCCCCGAAAGGAGAAGCAATGCGTGTCCAGCTCAAAGGTTTCAGCAAGGCCATCCTCGTGCTTCCCGTCATCGCGATCCTGTGGACGGCGGGTCCTCTCGCTCAGAGCTCCTGGGCACAAGCCTGTATGGCAGATTGTACCGGACTCCCGGGAGTCCCCCCGCAATCCCCTCCGCCGAGGTCTTACGACCAATTCATCATCGAAGCCTATCTGGGGGCCCTCAATCGTTTTCCGACCTGCACCGAGCGGCGGAGCGAGTACTTCCGGCTCGTGAACGCGGCAAATTCACCCACGCCCAACGCTCTCAACACGGAGGGTCGCCGGTTCGTTGCGACGCTGTTCATGACGCAGGCTTCGTACAACGTTCAGGATCTGACCACCTATCAACAGACGGCCGCCTATCAGGCGATCAACCCCCAGGGGAACGTCGACAGGGCCAGCATCGAGGCGTTTGTGAACGATCTCTATGACGCCTTCCTGCAGCGGTCCTCGGATCAGGCGGGCCTCTGCTTCTGGTCGAACAACGTCTGTCAGGAAGGGCGCAAGAAGGGAATCCGGGCCTTCGAAGTCTCGATCGAATTCGGGAATCTGACCAACGGGCTGTTCGACGACGGACAGCCCTGCCCGATCTGCCGGCCCGGACAGTGTGAGCCCCTCTAGAATGATGCCGGTGGGGCCGGGGCCCGGGCCCCGCGCGCCGGCGCATTAGAAATTAGCGTTTTATAAGCCAAGGAGATGGATTGTTGATTATAGTTACT
>CAXTNS010000007.1:15871-20991 GCA_964245465.1 uncultured Thermoanaerobaculia bacterium | reverse complement strand
GTCCCCGGCCCGCTTCTTTGCGGAGAGACGCCGGCATCCGTAGTGCTGGGGAAAGCCTCGTCCCTTTCGTTTTGACGGTTTCCCGGGTTCTACGGGCCGTGCCCCGCGAGAAACGCGCTTCATCTATTCGAGAGAAATGCCGACCACCACCAGCGTGAGGTCGTCGTCAAAACCTTCGCTCCGCCTCGTCCATGCCGTAATGCGGGCGAGGAGTGTGTCGGCGATGGCACCCGCCGGGAGGGCGGCGTGGTCCCCGAGAAAGCCCTGGAGGCGCTCATCACCGAATTGCTCCCCGGCGGGACCGGCCGCTTCCGGGATGCCGTCGGTGAACAGCAGGAGGCGGTCCCCTGGTTCCAGGGCGGCCGTGGCTTCGGTATACGTGGCGCGGCGCAGGCGGCCGATGACAATCCCTCCGTGCGCCAGCTCCTCGACCCGGCCGTCCCGCGCCTTCCAGAGGAGCGGCGGCGGGTGTCCCGCGCTCGCGTAGATCAGATGCGACGATTCGAGATCGAGGTGAACGCAGAGGGCGGTGATGAACTGATTCTTGAGCTTGCCGTGAAAGATCTGGTTGACCTCCGAGAGCACCCGGGCAGGGCTCGCGGCATGGGTGGCCTGCGAGGCCACGGCCACCTTGAGCATGGAGGCCACCAGGGCCGCGGGCACGCCATGGCCGGAGACGTCCGCCACGATCACCCCGAGACGCCGTCCCTCGCCCGGGAGGAAGTCGTAGAAGTCCCCCGCCACCTCGGACGCGGACACGTAGCGGGCTGCGAGATCAAGACCCGGGATATGCGGCGGCTCGCCGGGCAGGGTGGATTCCTGGATGCGGCGCGCCGTCTCCAATTCCTGGCGGATGGCGGCGAGCCGCTCCTGGCTCGCGGAGACCCGCCGGGCCGCGATGACGCCGAGGCCCGCCACGAAGAGGAGGAAACCCACGGGCTCCACGTCCTGGGGGCCGGGGAAAATCCCGAAGCCGCGGAGGTTCTCGTAAAGGGCGAACGCGGCCAGGACGAGGACGCTTGCCCGCAGCAGCCACAGGTCCGGCATTCGTTCCCGGCCCGGCGCGAACAGATTCCCGGCCGAGACCACCAGCGTGACGATCACCAGCAACCGGTAAGGCCCCAGCAGCACGCCCGGGGACGGAGACGCGATCTCCAGCGGGATGGCCACCACGGCGAAGACTGCGTTGAGCTGCCACAGCCGGCGCAGCAGCGACCACTGCCCACGCCCCATCACCTGCTCGAAGAACAGGAAGGCGGGTACGGGCATGAGGTAGGTGAGGACGTTGATCACCTTCTGCCAAAGGTCCTGAGGGAACGGATAGAGGACCTGGACCACGTCGATGTCGCACAGGAGGCGGACGGCGTAGAGGGTGCAGAGAGCGGAGAAGGAGACCAGGGCCGGATCCTTCATCCGCCGCCGTGCCAGGGCCGCGACCCCCGCCGCGAGCCCCAGCCCCAGCAGCATGAACCCGATCGCGGCGCCGGGGATCTCGCCGCGGATCTCGGAGATCAGCCGTGCAGAGGGTTCGTCCACTCCTGGGAGTCATATCAGGATTCCCATTCGGAGCAAACCGGCTATCCTGTCCGGCCATGAGACTCCGGTTCCTGCCGCTTCTTCTGCTCTTCGCCACCACCCTCCAAGCCCAGGACCGCTCTCTTCACCTCGCCATCGGCGATCCCGCCCGCAAGGACAAGGAATCTCCCCTGGTCCTCGACGGCGTCGCCGACACCCGCAAGGGCGACGTGGTCACGCCGGCCGAGATGGCCAAGCGGCTCGCGGGCGTTCGATTGGTGCTGGTGGGGGAGAGCCATACGGACATGGAGTTCCACCGCGCTCAGCTCCGCGTCGTAGAAGAGCTGGTGCGCTCGGGACGTCCCGTCTTCCTGGGGTTGGAGATGTATCCCTACACGGAGCAGCGATTCCTCGATCAGTGGGTGGACGGGCTGTTGACCGAAGAGGGATTCCTCAAGCTCTCGCGGTGGTACGAGAACTGGGGCTACAACTGGAACTACTACCGCGACATCTTCCTCTTCGCCCGCGATCACAAGGTGCGGATGTTCGCCGTCAACGCGCCGCGGGACGTGGTGGCCGCAGTGAGAAAGAAAGGTTTTCAGAACCTCACCCCAGAAGAGGCCGCGCACATCCCCAGTAAGATCGACACGTCGAGCCCGGATCACCGCGCGCTGTTCAAATCCTTTTTCGACGCGGACGATCCCCTCCATTCCGGCATGACGGAGGAGCAGTGGGACTCCATGATCTCGGCCCAGACCACCTGGGACGCCACCATGGCCCACAACGCCGTCAAGGCCCTGCAGGAGCACGGGACGCCGGAGACGGTCATGGTGGTGCTCGCCGGCTCGGGCCACGTAGCGTACGGAGTCGGCATCGAGCGGCAGGCGCGGAGCTATTTCCCGGGTGCCATCACCACGGTAATCGCCGTCAACGTGCGCGGCGAGGACGGCACCGAGGTCAAGGCTGTCCAAGCCTCCTACGCGGATTTCATCTGGGGCGTGCCGGCCGAGACGGCTCCGCTCTATCCCTCTCTGGGTCTCTCCACGACCCCTGTCGAAGGGGAGAAGGCCTTGAAGGTGATCTTCGTCTCCGAGAAGACGCCCGCCGAGAAAGCCGGCTTCAAGGCGGGGGACGTGCTCCTGACGATGGACGGTTCGCCCGTGCCGGACAAGGAGACGCTGAACCGTCTCATGGCGGGCAGGAGCTGGGGGGATGAATCGGCTTTCACGGTGAAACGCGGAACCGAGACGGTGACGCTGCGGGTCGCCTTCCGCCGATAGGCCGCCTCCCGCGAATAGCACCCGCCTTTTGTTGAAGGCGGGGGCGTTCCTGGAGAAGACCGAGGGACCTGCCATCTCGGAGAGGCAGCAGAGTCCTTGTTAAAAAACCTGTCTCCCTGGGGAGATCCACCGCACTGGAAGGCGGCACGTCGCTTGCTCAGTTCTGTTGTTGTCGTCCAAGTAAACCGAGATTTATCAGGAGGGTTTCTATCATGATCGCTACCATTGAGGAACCTATGACCATTCAGGCGACTACCGACGATGCGAGTGACTTCTTGCCGAGCCTCAGGTATGACTTGGGTCAAGGGAAGGTCTTTGTGAGGGTGATCGTCACTCACTCGAAGGGTGAGCAAGATGCGAAGATCATGGCGCCTCCTATCTCCATCCCGGCGAGAGACGCGCGCTGGGAAGTGACCTGGGAGCTCATTGCCGGTGCCGGTGTAAGCTCGGTGACCTTCATCGACAGCCCCTCGACCAAGGGGATCATGATTCCAGCGACGGAGAAACCGAGGAATCCGCCGCCTGAGGTTACAGGCATCGAATCGGTTTCGGTAACCGGTGAACGGACCAAATGGCGAGTGAGGTTGAAGAACAAGGTTTCGGACGCGAACTGGTTCAATTACAGCCTCGCCATAGATTGGTATCCCTCTCTCGGCGTGGCGGTCCCGGATAGACGGACCGGCAGAGTCATGGTGATTCACGATCCCACGATCGCGGTCACGAGCGATCCGGTTGAGGGCTGAGCTCTGAAGAAGGGAAGCCGGGCTCGCCGCGCAAAGGATCGAAGAACGGCAGGGCGAACCAGTGGGCGCCGACGCCGCGGCTCGCCGCCTGCTGGACCTGAAAGAGCGCCGAGCCGCGGTCGCCGACCAGGACGTAGACGACCGCGGCTTCATAGGCAAGCTGGGCGTTGTCGGGCGTGAGCCGCAGGGCCTGCTGGATGGCGCCTATCGCTTTCACGGTCTCGCCCAGGTGGGCGAGGGCCTGGGCCTCGACGGAGAGGAGCTGCCAGTGGCCGGACGTGGCCTTGCGCTCCGCCGTGGCAGCGACCTGGACGTAGAGTGGCCGGGCCTCGTCCTCTCGGCCGGCGAGCGTCAGGCAGTCGGCGAGATTCAAGCCGGCGGACGGGTCGTCCGGCTGCAGTGCGAGGGCTTGACGGAGGCTCTTCTCAGCTTCGCCATAACGGCGGAGCAGGAGTAGGGCGACGCCAAGGTTGGTGAGCGACTTGGGGCCGGGATCGCGCCGGGCGGCCTCTTGGAGAAGCACCACGGCACGGTCGGGGGCGCGCAGCAGCTCGACCTGGGCCAGGGCTTGCAGACCCTCGATGTTGCCGGGGGAGCGCTCCAGCAGTTGTTCGAGGTGCCGGCGCGCGCCGTCGAGCCGGCTCTGGCGGTATTCGGTATTGGCCAAGGTGAGGAGGTTCTGCCAGGAAGGCTGCAGAAGGACTGCTTCGGACATCCACTTTAAGGCCTTTTCCGGTTGCCCGCGGCGCTCAGCGAGTTGGCCGCGCCGGAACAGGCCTGCCGCCGGATCGATTTCCTCGATCTGGGCCAGGAGGATCTCAGCCTCGTCGAACCGGCCGGAATTCAGGTTGAGGAAGAAGAGAGCCTCGAGTGGCTGGGGATTGTTAGGCGCCAGCTCCCGGGCCCTGCGGGCCATGGCGAGACCCCGGTCGAGGTAGCGCTCTTCTCCCGTGTCGGAATACAGCCTGCGGGCCAGTCTCGCTTCGAGCACGTAGGCGTCAAGGAACGAGGGAGCCCGCTGCCGGAGCTCGCCCAGGCGGGTAAGGATTTCTTCGAAATCTTTGGGATTGGCAACCCGCTGGCGCAACGCCAGGAAGGTGCGGTAGCTCTGCTCGTCGATCTCCAACTCCAGCCGGGGCACACGCAGCTCATGGTCGCCATAGCCTTGTCGAAGCGAGGCGGCGACGGCGTTGGCGAAGAGGCGTGGATCTGAGGTGGCCAGGCGCAGGGCGCCCGACCAGAGCACCCGGCCGTCCCTGCCGTCCAGGCGGCGCAGGCTTACCTGGCAGAGATCGCCGGCGCAGTCGGCCTGCGAGGCCACGACCTCTCCTGCCGCCATGGCGCGGGCGATCTGGGCGGGTGTCCCCTGCACAGCGTTGACCTGGGCGGTATCGAGGGCCGCGAGGTCGTCCAGGGCTGCTACGGTACGCAGCAAGGCGGACTGGAGATTGAGCGTCACCTGGGCGCTGTCGTCCGCGAGCAACGATCCCGAGACCTCCGGCTTGAGCACGGCGACGTAGATTGGCGGGTCCGGCTTGCGCAGGAGGAAGAAAACCGCGGCTCCGACGGCCAGGAGCAGGAT
>CAXTNS010000007.1:14574-15861 GCA_964245465.1 uncultured Thermoanaerobaculia bacterium | reverse complement strand
CGGCTGCCAGCTCGGCCAGGATCACGGTGGCGTCCGGATAGCGCTCTCCCGGCTCTTTGGCGAGGCAGTGGGTGGCGATCCGCTCCAGGGCCTCCGGCACGTCCGGGCGGAGGTCGCGCAAGGGCGGCGGATCCTCGTGGAGGATGGCGTGCACCATGCCCTTGCGCTCGCCGCCGAACGGACGCTCGCCGGAGAGCATCTGGTAGAGCACCACGCCGAAAGCCCAAAGGTCTCCGGCGGTGCCGCTCTCGTGGCCCCGGAGCTGCTCGGGCGCCATGTAGGCGGCCGTGCCGATCACCATCCCTTTCTCCGTGACCGAGGCCCCCTCCGCCCATTTGGCGAGACCGAAATCCAGGAGCTTCACCCTTCCCTCGCGGGTGATCATCACGTTTTCAGGCTTCAGGTCGCGGTGGACGATGCCGGCATCGTGGGCCGCCGCCAGGGCCGAGGCGAGCTGGCTGGCGACCGAGGCCGTCTCGGCGATGGGCAGCTTGCCCCCGGGCTCGCGCTGAAGCCGGGCGGCCAAGGTCTCGCCGTCGTAATAGGCCATGGCGATGAAGCGCCGTCCGTCGCGCTCGCCGACCTCGTAGATGGTGCCGATGTTGGGATGGTCGAGGGCCGCCGTGGCCTGGGCCTCCCGGCGGAAGCGCACTTCATCCCGAGGGCTTCGTTCCCCGTGGGAAAGAAACTTGAGCGCGACCACGCGACCGAGCTCCAGGTCCAGAGCCTGATAGACCACTCCCATGCCGCCGCGGCCGATCCGGCGCTGGATCCGGAAGTGTGAGATCTGCCGGCCCAGGAGGCCGTCCTCGCCGACGGGAGAGGACCCTGCCGGCAAGGCTGCCGCACCGACCGGGGCCTTGTCCGTCGAAGACAGCGGAGCCCCGCAGTCCGAGCAGAGGGCGTCGAACTCGGAGTTGCTCCGGCCACAGACCGAGCACAGGATGGCCTGCATCAGGCCTCTCCTGTGAGAGCCCGCGATGCAGCCAGGGCCGGCCGGTGCCGGGCGAGGAGCTTCTGCAGGTAGCTCCGGTGGAGCCCGGACTCCCGGGCCGCCCGCGAGACGTTGCCCTCGCAATGCCTCATGAGCTCTTGGATGAACCGGCGTTCCACGTCGGCCACGCTCGCCTCGCGGGCTTCGTTCAGCGACTCACCGGTGAGCTCGCGGAAGACCGGCTCGGGCATGGGGCCGTCGCCGGCCGCTGCCGCCAGCTCCGGTGGCAGGAGACCGAGATCCAGCTCCGGCCCCTGGGCCAGCAGGCAGGCCCGTTCAACGGCGTGCGAGAG
>CAXTNS010000007.1:906-14564 GCA_964245465.1 uncultured Thermoanaerobaculia bacterium | reverse complement strand
GTGTCCAGCGGGGCTTCTCGCCCGCCCGTCGCCAGTGCCGGCGCAGGAAGTAATCGGCCAGCAGGAGGACGTCCCCGCGGCGCTCGCGCAGCGGCGGCAGCTTCAGGTCGAGCACCTTGAGCCGGAAATAGAGATCTTCCCGGAATTGCCCGTCCCGAACCATCTGCCGCAGGTCGCGGTGGGTGGCGGCGACGACCCGGACGTCCACTTTCTCCGTACGGTCCGAGCCGAGCTTCTGGATCTCGCCGAACTGGAGGAAGCGGAGCAGCTTCGCCTGCGCGTCGACGGGGATCTCGCCGACTTCGTCGAGGAAGAGCGTACCGCCGTGGGCGGCGGCGAGCCGGCCCGTGCGGTCGCGCTTAGCGTCGGTGAAGGCCCCGGCCACGTGGCCAAAGAGCTCGGACTCCAGCAGCGTTCCCGGCAAGGCGGAGCAGTGGACGGTGACGAACGGCTTGCCACGCCGCGGGCTGTTGACGTGGAGGGCCCGGGCGATCAGCTCCTTGCCGGTGCCGGTCTCGCCGAGGACGAGGATGGGAGCGTCCGCGCCCGCGACTTGGGCGACGACGCGCAGCAGCTCGACCATGCGGGGATCGCGGGTGACAATCCCCGCGAAATCGTGTTGGGAAAACAGGTCCCGCTCCAGGCTCCGGTTGCGCCGCCGCAGGGTCTCGCGCTCGCTCGCCCGCAGGAGAAAGAGCCCGGCCATTTCCGCGAATTCGGCGAGGAAAGCGCGGCAGTCTTCGTCAAAGCTGTCTAGGCGTTCGCGGTTTTCTAGATAAATAACACCATAGACGTCGCCGCCGTGGCGCAGGGGGGCCACCAGGGCGCAGCAGCGGCCGATGAAGAGGGCGCTCTCGCCGGTGCTGAAGCGCTCGTCTTCGATCAGATTCGGCAGGTAGATCACCTCGCCGGTCTCGATCGCCTCGCGCACCAGCGTGCGGCTGTATCGGCGCTCGGCCGCGGAGCGCTGCTCGCGGTCGTACCCGACGTCGAACTTCTGCTGGAACGAGCCCTCCTCGCGCACCACCACAAAGCCCGTCTCGGCGCCGCACCGCTCGACGATGCGGCGCAGAAGGACCTCGGGCGCCCGATCGTCGTCCTGCTCGGCGAAAAGGAGCTTCGAGATCTGGAAGAGCTCCTCGTAGGGGTTCATCCCGCCTGCCTCCAATCGGTGACACCTGCCTCTGGGATCAGGCAGATCTTAACCGATCTGCACGCCAAAGTCTTGAGCGGAGGCGAAGGCTGGGCGCTCAGGGTGGTCCAAGCTCAGGAGAAGAGGGAAGAGAAAGGGAGAGGCCAAACCCTGACTCGTCGGATACAACCGCAAGATTATCCAGAAAGCCGTGAGCAGATCTCAGAAAGGAGCTGTCTTCGCCGAGTGGCAGGCGTGGGCCGGAAAATAGCTGAAAAGCTTGGAATATCAATGTTTTACGATACCGACCTCCCTTGGCAAGAAGGTTGCTCTGATACAAGGCTGCCAGCAATTAATGCCGACTGTTACAAGCGCCAAGGGGGTTGAGGCATGACCAGTTTAAACAACATTCCGCGGGGATATTGCATATGAGCCAGACAGAGATCTTCTCATCACCAACACGCCGTAGGCGAACCATCAATTTCCGTGTCACGATCGACACGGATTCCATATCCCAGCCTGCGGACAGGCCCGGGGACGTCGCGAATCCCATGAGCATCGCCCGGGACCACGGGTACATGGTCGTGACGGCGAGCCAGGGAGTCGAGAATCAGGGTACCGGAGATGTCGTTTTCGACGCTGACGCAGGGGACACCCTTCGCTTTTTCATCTCGTCCGGAGCGAACAACTTCGAGCAGGCTGTCTTGCTTGAGGAGATCCGTCACGCCAGTGGCGACGACATCCTGAAGGACTTCAAAAGCCAGATCCTGGAAGCGACGGTCATTGCTCCCCACTCCCAGACGGACGTGCTCCCCGCCCGGCTGGTCAAGAAACGATTCCAGTTCTATCACTGCATTATCGCCAACTATGGAACCGGGAGCTACGACCTTGTGTTCGCGCTCTATGACCGCAATGAGGAAGGTCAACCGCGTTTGATCAGTCACTATCGGTGGGCAATACAGCTTACCGCACACTCGAACAGGAGAGAACCATGAGCAAGACCATCAACATTCTCATCACGATGGATACGGACCAGTTAAGAAAAGACTACCCGAACCCCAGCAAGGACGAGAAGAGTCCCACTGGTATCGGCCACAACTACGGGTATATGGTCGCCTCGGGGACCACCGTCAATTCAGGTCAGGGCACCGGGGACCTCGATTTCAACGCCCTTGTCGGCGACACCGTACGCGCCTTCGCCACCTCCGGATCCGACAATTTCGAGGACGCGGTCCTGCTCTACGGCATGCCGAAGTTCTCGGGCACCGACGTGATGTCACCTTTTGCCTACCAAGTCTTCGAGAAGTCGACCGTTGTGGCCGGTCTGACGACTCCGCTGCCGCCCCAGATCGTGATCGAGAACTTCTGGTTCTTCCAGGCCAGCGTCATCAAACAGGGAACGGAAGGCTACAAAGTGCAGTTCGGCCTTTACATCCGCGACCTCAAGACAGGGCAGCCCGTGCTCTACGGCTACTTCTCTTGGGATCCGACCATTCGGGTCGCCGGCTGATCCCTGAATGAGGATTGATTGAAGGCCGAGGGCGAGGATTCTCACAGTCCTTTCCCTCGGCTTTCTCATTCTATCGCCAAGCTGGCTTCAACTCCCCGGCTTCTTGAACAACCCCTCGTCCACCACCGCGTTCACCTGCACCTCCGAATACTTGATCTCCACGAACGGCTGGCCGTTCTGGGAGATGTTGGTCTGGAAGGGGATCTGGATCCCGGAGACCTCGCGGTCGTCGGTGTAGACGACCTCGGGCCGGGGTAGGCTCACACGGCTACGACCTCGACGAGATCGCTGAGCGCGCGGAAATCGTCGGGATTGCGGGTGTAGAGCGGCAGGCCGGCGGCGCATGCGGCCGCTGCAAGGAGGAGGTCGACGGCGCGCGCCCCCCTCGCCTTGCGTCCTGCAGCTACCACTGCGGAATAAACCCTCCCATAAGCGCGTGCCGCCTCAGCGTCGAAGGGCAGAGGATCGAATGCGGCTTCCGCGCGCTGGAGCCGGTCCTGGCGGCGTGCCCGCTCTTCGGGGTCTGGTGTGGCGTGCGGACCGGCGGCAAGCTCGGCCATCGTGACTGCGCTTACGGCAACCTCGATCGGGAGCCGTGAAGGCTCAATGTGTTCGAGATCGATGACCACCGAGGTGTCGAGGAGTCCACGAGCAGGCCGCCGGTCAACCATCGGGTAAAACGTCCTGGCCGGCCCACGCATCGACATCGGCACGGAAGCGGCCAGGGTCGATGGCGGGCGCATTCCTGAAAATGGCAACGACTGCCGCCGCCGGCACGAATCGATGGCGCCGCAGGGGAGTGAGCTCGCCTACCGGCACACCGTTGCGAGTGATGACGAAGGACTCTCCCTGGTCGAGCCGGCGCATGATCTCGCCGCTGTCGTTGCGGAGCTCGCGTTGAGTGATAGATTCAGCCATTTTTTAATGGTAGCACATCGTGCTACGGAGCTCACTGCTCGGAGGCGGCGGCAAGAGCGACCCGTGTGCGGCTGTACCTTCTAGCGCAAGTCGCGCTCTGGTGCCACAGATCCCTCCCCCTCCTCAGTGTGGCTGAAGGGGGGAGGGCGCTGTGGCGGGTGATCAGCTCAGATCAACTCACCCCGGCTTCTTGAACAACCCCTCGTCCACCACCGCGTTCACCTGCACCTCCGAATACTTGATCTCCACGAACGGCTGGCCGTTCTGGGAGATGTTGGTC
Source organism: uncultured Thermoanaerobaculia bacterium (assembly GCA_964245465.1). Lineage (GTDB taxonomy): Bacteria > Acidobacteriota > Thermoanaerobaculia > Multivoradales > UBA5704 > DATARR01. Next base: position 10,724 of record CAXTNS010000007.1, on the reverse strand, counting down.
TGGAAGGGGATCTTGATCCCTGAGACCTCGCGGTAGTCGGTGTAGACGGCTTCGCTCTGCTGGCCGCTGGATTCGAAAGCGACTTTTGTCACCAGGCTCGTCTGCGGATCGAGGTAGAAGCGAGTGGCATGTCCCGCGGCGTCGGCGACCTCGACGACCTTGGCGGCCTTGCCCGCGACGTCGCCGTCCGGCAGCAGACGGGTGGTGTAACCGGGCTTGCCGGCCTGGCGCAGGAGGTCGAAGCCGTAGAGCTGCTCCTCCTTGCCCCGGGCCGTGGTGTCCTGCGTCTGGGGACCCATGCTCGTCCAGCCCGTCTTGCCGTCGAAGGCCTGGATCATAGTGCCCATGGGGAGTTGGAGCTCGGTACGCTCTTTGTCGGGCAGCACGCGGTAGCTGACGATCGAGGAGATGGGCATCGGCTGGGGCATGCCGGGCGGGGTAACGGAGCCCGCGCCCTTGGAGATCTGCGTGCGCTGCTCCAGGAAGGCCTTGCCGCCCAGGGCCGCGTGGGTCTTCCGGATCACCTCCAGGGCCTGAGCCTGATCGGCGGCGGACGGGGGAGCGGCCGCGGCCTTCTCGGCCTTGGGCTTTCTCAAGTCGGCTCGCAGGAAGTCCACCTCGGCGGCCGGGATAGTCTCGAAAGCACCGAGCTTCTTCTGGAGCGCCTCGGAGAAGGCCGAGGCGTTGCCGACCAGCACGATCGCCATATCGTCCGGATGGACGCGCTCCCGGGCAAAGCGCTGGACGTCCGTCGCGCTCACCTGGGCGATCTTGTCGTTGTAGCTCTCCAGGAACTCGCGGCCGTAACCGAACTTCATGGCCTCCAGCACCTTGCCCGCGATGCCGCCGGGAGTCTCGATCTCCAGCGGGAAGGAGCCCGTGATGAAGGTCTTGGCGAGGCCGAGCTCGGAAGCGGGCGCGGGCTCTTTGCCCAGGCCGCGGATGACGTCGAGCGTCACCTCCAGGGCCTCCAGGGTGGACTCGGTCTTGGTGGAGGTGTTCGCCTCGAACGAGCCCGGCTGGGTGGTTTCGAGGAAACCGCTCCCGGCGCCGTAGGCCAGGCCCCGCTTGCGGCGGACCTCGTCGAACAGGCGGGCGCTCGGAGTGCCGCCCAGCACGTTGTTGTAGACCCGCTCCACGTGGAGGTCCGGGTCGCGGAAGGCGATTCCCACCTGGCCCACGTGAATCTCGGTCTGTACGGCATCGGGCTTGTCGATGACGACGATGCGCCTCCTGCTCCGGCTGGCGTCAATGGCCGGGACCTGGGCCGATTCACCCTTCTGCCACGAGCCGAAGGCCTTCTCGGCGCGGGCGAAGGCGTCGGCCGCCTTGACGTCGCCAACAACCGCCAGGATGGTGTCGTTGGGAATGTAGCGCCGCTTGTGGAAGGCCACGAAGTCGTCGCGCGTCAGGCCGCTCAGCGACTCCGGGGTGCCGGCCGCGGGACTGCCATAGGGGTGAGAACCGAAGACGACCCGCTGGAGGGCGTTGTCGGCCAGGTAGCCCGCGTCCTGCTGCTGGACCTGGAGGCCGCTCAGGGACTGGCGGCGCCAGCGCTCGATCTCCTCCTCGGGGAACGTGGGGTGCAGCACGACGTCGGACAGCAGCTCGAACCCGAGGTCGAGCTGGTCCGAGGTGACGGCGGCGTTGGCGAAGCCCGACTCGACGCCCGCGTTGGCCCCCAGGTTGCCGCCCACGAAGTCGATGGCCTCGGCGATCTGCTGGGCGGAACGGGTGGTCGTGCCCTTGGTCAGCAACTCGGCGGTGGCCCCCGCCAAGCCCGCCTTGTCGGCCGGTTCGAAGGTTTTGCCCGCCTTGAGCACCATGCGCAAGGAGACGAGAGGCTGCTCGTGCTGCTCGATCACCACGACCTGCAGGCCGTTGGCGAGCGTCTTCTGCTCGAACGGGGGGAAGCGGACGTCCTTGGCCGGAGCCGGCGGGGGAGGGGTGGCTTTGGCCTTCTCCGACTGGGCGAGCGCCCCGGAGACCCCGAAGACTCCCGCGAAAAGCAGCGCCAGGACGAGGAGGCTGTGGATTCTCAGGGCTCTCATGGCTTCTTCTCCTCGGTGTTTGCCGGGACCGGGCGCATGGACTCGGGGAGCATGTAGACCGCGGTGCGGTTCTCGGGGTTGAAGTACGTCTTCGCCACCCGCTGCACGTCGGCGGCGGTGACCTTCTGGTATTCGGCGAGCTGCCGGTTGACGAGCGAGACGTCGCCCAGGATCACCGCGGCGTAACCGATGGCGTCCGACTTGTCCTGCGCGGTCTGGCGGCCGAAGACGAGCTCGGAGATCTGCTGGTTCTTGGCCTTGGCGAGCTCCACCTCGGAGACCGGCTCGCTCTTCAGCCGCTCGATCTCGGCCTGCAGCTCCTTCTCGCCGTCCTCGGCCTTCTGTCCGCTCTGGAGGATGGAGAAGAAGAAGAACACGCCTGGGTCTTCCAGCACGAACGCCTGGCCGCCGGCGCCGATGGCGATCTGCTTGTCGTAGACCATCCGGCGGTACAGCCGCGAGCTCTCGCCCGCGGAAAGGATGTTGCTCGCCACCCGCAGGGCATAGAGGTCCCGGTTCACGGCCTCAGGCACGTGGAAGGTGAGCACCACGGCCGGCAGCGGCGTATTGGTGCTGTAGTCCACGGTGCGGCGCTCGGCCGTCTGCGCCGGCTCCTTGGCGATCTCGCGGGGGATGGGCTTGCCCTTGGGGATGGACCCGAAGTACGCCTCCACCCACCGCTTCACCTGAGCCGGATCGAGGTCGCCCGCGACCACCAGGGTGGCGTTGTTGGGCACGTAGTAGGTGGAGTGGAAGTCCCGCACGTCCTGGAGCGTCGCGGCGTCGAGATCGGCCATGCTGCCGATCGGGAGGATCCGGTACGGGTGGGTCTTGTAGGTGTTCTGGAACACCACCTCCAGCAGGCGGCCGAACGGCGGGTTCTCGATCCTCAGCCGGCGCTCTTCCTTGACCACCTCGCGCTCGGACTTGAAGTTCTCCTCCGACACATCGAGCGAGCGCAGGCGGTCGGCCTCCATCCACAGGATGCGCTCCAGGTAGTTGCTGGGCAAGGCCTCGTAGTAGATGGTGCTGTCGAAGTTGGTGCCGGCGTTGTAGACGCCGCCGATCGAGGTGATGAAGTTGCGGTGCTCCTCGGCCGCCAGGTTCGCCGAGCCCTTGAACATGATGTGCTCGAACAGGTGGGCGAAGCCGCTGCGCCCCGCCCGCTCGTCCTTGGAGCCGACGTGGTACCAGAGCCCCACGGCGGCCACGGGAACGGAGTGGTCCTCGTGCATCAGGAGCTTGAGACCGTTGGCCAGGGTGTGCTCCTGGATCTCCAGCTTCGGCGGGGTCACCTTGAGGCTCTCCGCCGGGGGCGATTGCGCTGGGGCTGGAATCGTCAGCGCCAGGAGGAGGGTCCCGGCGAGACAGGCGAGCTTGGATTTCGTCATCCGGATCTCCTTCAAAAGATGGAAGCTGAGTCTATCGCGGTTGCCGGGAGTGGGAGGCCTCACCCTTCCGGCCAGGGATTGAAATCCCTGGCGCGCCCATCGCGGTTGCCACGCGGTTGCCCGCCCCAAGGCCGGTCGGGTAGGGTATCGCCCATGAACAGACGGTCTCTTTCCTGGATCGCAGTCTCGCTCCTCGCCCTCTCTCTGCCTCTCCTGTCTCAGGAGCCGAAGCCCTCGCCGGAGCCCATCCCCGCTCCGGCCGACGTGGCGGCGCCCCCGGCCGACGCCCAGACCACGGCCAGCGGGCTCGCCTCCAAGGTGCTCACGCCCGGCACGGGCACGGACCATCCCGTCGCGACCGACCTGGTGAAGGTGCACTACACGGGCTGGAGCACGGACGGCAAGATGTTCGACTCCTCGGTCTCCCGGGGCCGGCCGACCGTCCTGCCCTTGGGCAAGGTCATCGCGGGCTGGCAGGAGGGGATCCCCCTCATGGTGGCCGGGGAGAAGCGGCGCTTCTGGATCCCCGCCAAGCTCGCCTACGAGGGCAAACCGGACAAGCCCCAGGGCATGCTCGTCTTCGACGTCGAGCTGATGGAGATCCTGCGCGTCCCTCCCACGCCGGAGGACGTCGCGACGCCTCCCACGGAAGCCGCGAGCCATTCCGCCTCGGGCCTTGCCTGGAAGGTCCTGAAGCCCGGTACGGGCACGCGCCATCCCAAGGCCACCAGCACCGTGCGGGTGCACTACACGGGCTGGAGCACGGACGGCAAGATGTTCGACTCCTCCCTGTCCCGGGGCACGCCGACCACCTTCCAGCTCACCAAGGTCATCCCCGGCTGGACGGAGGGTTTGCAGCTCATGACGGAAGGGGAGGCCCGCCGCTTCTGGATCCCCAAGAAGATCGCCTACCGCGGCGCCCCCGGCAAGCCGGAGGGGACGCTGGTATTCGACATCGAGCTGCTGGAGATCGTGAAGGAGTAGGCCGTGCTAGGCTTTTGACCAATGCCCCAACTACTCGGCTTGAGGATTCAGAACTACAAGTCGCTTTCCGACATCAGCTTGGGCCAGGTCGGGTACGGCCAGGGAGCCCCCCTGCCATCCCTGAGCTGCTTCATTGGGCCCAATGGTAGTGGGAAGTCGGCGTTGCTGGACGCCTTCGGCTTTATGGCGGACTGCCTGCGAGAGGGCGTTGAAGCCGCATGTGACAAGCCGCAGCGAGGCGGCTTCGCCAAGGTGCGGACCCAAGGGCAGAGGGGGGCCATCCGTTTCGACCTGTACTATCGGGAGAGTCTCCTGTCGCGTCCGATCACCTACAGCTTTGCAGTCGATGAGGTTGGCGGTGTACCCGTCGTGGTAGAGGAGACCCTCAGGCAGAGGCGCAAGGGACAGAAGCACGGGAGGCCTTTCCCTTTTCTCCGGCTTGAAAGAGGAGAGGGGCGCGTCTGGGCCGGGGATGCCACGGAGGACGAGGAGGGCGCGACCTCCCTTGACATCGCGCTCGACGACATGGGCCGTCTCGGCATCACGACTCTGGGACAGTTGAAGGAGCATCCGCGCATCGTCGGCCTCCGCTCTTATATCGAGAGCTGGTACCTCTCCTATTTCGTGCCCGATGCAGCCCGTACGCTCCCCGTGTCAGGAGCCCAGAAGCACCTGGACCGCACGGGCGAGAACCTCGGTAACGTCGTGCAATATCTCGAACGTGCCCATCCGGACCGTTTTCAGAAAGTCCTTGAGCGGATTGCCAGGAAGATCCCGGGGATTCAGACCATCTCGCATGAGAGAAGCCCGGACGGCCGTCTCCTCTTGCGGTTCAACGAGCGCGGATATCAGGACCCTTTCTATCAGCAGAGCATGTCGGACGGCACTCTGAAAATGTTCGCCTACCTCCTCCTCCTGGAAGATCCCGAACCGCGCCCTTTCATCGGCATCGAAGAGCCGGAGAACGGCCTCTACCACAAGCTCCTGGAAGACTTGGCGCGCGAGCTCATGCGGCACGTGGAGGAATCCCGTGGAGCCACACAGGTCCTGGTCACGACCCACTCGCCCTACTTCGTGGACGCCTTGCGACCCGGTCAGGTCTGGCTCATGGAGAAGGACGAGAACGGGCATACCCAGGTGAAGAGGACGGCTGACCTGCCCATCATCGTGGAGATGGTGAAAGAGGAGATCCCTCTCGGAAGCCTTTGGTACAGCAACCACTTTGAGGAGAGGTTTGCTCATTGAGGCTGCACGTCCTGGTGGAAGGCCCCTCCGAGGCGGCCTTCCTAAGAGGCTGGTTCCCCCGCTTTCTTCCCCATCATGCCCTCACCGTCATCCAACATCGAGGCAAAGGCAGGCTTCCGGGAGAGCCTTCTAGTCCGCCGAGTCCAAGGCGCGAGGGACTGCTGGACCAGCTTCCGGCAAAGCTCCGGGCGTATGGCCGGGCGTTGGACCCTGCTACGGACCGGATCCTCGTTTTTCTTGATCTTGACGCGGATGACTGTGGAGAGTTGAAGGAGCGCCTTCTTCGGGTGCTCGAGGCCTGCGATCCAAGGCCCTTCGTGCTTTTCCGTATTGCCATCGAGGAGACGGAGGCGTTCTACCTCGGGGATCCGCAGGCGATCAAGAAGGCCTTCCCCCAGGCGAACCTACGGAAGCTCAGGAACTACGTGCAGGACAGTGTCTGTGGCACCTGGGAGGTCTTCCGCGAGGTCGTCCGGGCTCAAAGTGAAGACAAAGTCCGCTGGGCCGAGCGGATGGCCTGTCATCTCGGCATCGAGTGGCGGGGGAGGGGGGCGAACCCGTCTCCCTCCTTTCAACAGTTCTGTAAAGGGCTTCGGAAGCTGGCAGGTGAGCCCATCGACTGACAGACCGCTCCTGGCACGGCTCCCTTGGCGTTTCAGGCTACACTCCCGTCATGGCCCGCTCTAGGGGACACCGACTGAAGATCCTCTGCGCCCTCCTTCTTTTCAGCCTTCTCCTCGTCCTCCTGGCCTTGCCGGGATGCGGGGGAGGAGAGATATCACCCCCGTCCGCTTCCCATCTCAACGTTTCCTTTCCGGGAAGGGACCCCCGGCTCCGCTGGGACGCCGCCGGCAACCTCCACGTGATCTACGTCGAGGACCGGCCCGGCGGCGCGGCCGTCCTCTACCGGCGCCTCGGGGCCGAGCCGGCGGGCCCATTCAACGTCTCGCCCTCCGGTACCGTCACGTCGGCGGACACGGAGTCGCCTCCCACGCTGGAGGTCCTGCCGGACGGCACTCTCGTCGCCGGGTACTCCGTGGCCCTGCCGGGCAAGTGGAAGAGCGAGATCCGCGTCCAGAGCTCCACCGACCACGGGGCGACCTGGAGCGAGCCCCGCCTGATCCATCCCCAACGGTCAGGCTCCCATTCCTTCCTTTCTTCGACGGTCACCTCCATGGGGACGGCGGCTTTCGCCTGGCTCGACAACCGGGCGGGCCAGATGGGGGTGTACGCCTCCTCGACCCGGGACGGGCGGACGTTCGCCCCGAATCAGGCGGTCGACGGCACGACCTGCCAGTGCTGCGGCACCGAGCTGCTCGCCGGCCGTGGCGGCGAGGTGTGGCTGGCCTATCGAGACCTGGAGCCCGGGGATCTGCGGGATTTCCGCGTGATGCGGAGCCGGTCGGCCCCGCCGAGCTTCGACGCCGGCGCGAAGCTGTCCGAGGACGGCTGGCGGGTCAACGGCTGTCCCGAGACGGGCGTGCGGTTCGCGCAGGCGCCGGACGGCGCGCTCTGGGCCGTCTGGTTCACCGCCGGAGGCGTCCCGGGCGTCTACGCCACCGTCTCGCGAGACGGCGGTGCCAGCTTCGCCCCGCGGACCCTGGTCAGCGAGCCGGAGCGGTCCGCCAGGCATCCCGAGATCGGAGCCCTCCCGGATGGCAGGATCGCGGTGCTCTACGAGACGGTGGGGGCTGACGGTTCCCATCCCATCGTGGCGCGTATCCGGGATGGGCAGGGTGGCTGGAACTCGCCCCAGACCGTGGCGGACGGCGGGAGCTACCCTCGCTTCGCCATGGATCACGGGCGGACGGCCCTGGCCTTCACCCGCCGATCCGGCGAGAAGACGAGCGTCGTGATCATGGATGGAGCGATCGAATAAGCTAACGCCGCCATGCCCCGCTCCGAGCGCAAAGCCCCGCCCCTTCCCGATCCCGAGAACGGGATGTGGCAGGGGCGGTCCGTGGCCCGGCGGTTCGTCTCCCCGGACGGCTTGACCATCCTGGTGGGTCGGACGGCGGAGGACAACGATGTCCTGACCTTCAAGCTCGGCGGTCCCCGGGATTTCTGGTTTCACGTGGCCGCCGAGTCCGGCTCTCACGTGGTGGTGCGCAATCCCGGGGGGCTCGACCGCCTGCCCAAGGAGACGGAGCAACTCGCGGCCTCTCTCGCCGCCGGCTACAGCAAGGCGAAGAAGGGCGGGCAGGTCGCCGTCCACGTCTGCCGCTGCGAGGACGTGAGCAAGCCCCGTGGATTTCCGCCCGGCAAGGTCCTGCTCGACCGCTTCAAGAGCGTGCAGGTCGCACCCTGGCGGCTGGACGTGGAGAAGGCGGGTTAGCCCGTCGTCCCGTCCGCGCTGGCTGAGCCGCTCGGGGTTCAGCCGCTGACGCGCGGGGTCCTTCCGCCGCGGCTCGGCCTGCTTCCGCGGAGACTCGAGGTCCTTCCGACGCAGCATGGGGTACTTCCGCCGCAGAATGGCCCTCGTCCGCGGAGGCTTGGGACTATTCCGCCGCGGCTCAGCCTGCTTCCGCGGAGGCCTGGGGTCCGTTCGCCGCGGCTCGGCCTGCTTCCGCCGCAACCCGGGGGCGGGCCGCGCCGCGGCACGGTCCATGCGCTTACAGCGACTGCAGGATGACCGACGCGCTGCTCCTCGCCACCTCGCCCGGCGCGTCCATGTTCAAGGCCTTAAGGACACCGTCCTCGATCACCGCCGCGTAGCGCTGCGAACGGATCCCCATGCCGAAGTCGCGGGAGTCGAGATCCAGCCCCGTGGCGCGGGCGAAATCGCCGTTGCCGTCGGCCAGGGGGGTGATCTTGCCGCCGACGCCGTAGTGCTGGAGCCAGGCCGTCAGCACCTCGACGTCGTTGACCGCCATGCAGGCCACCTCGTCGGCCCCGCGGGTCTTCATATGGTCCGCCAGCTCGATGAAACCCGGCAGGTGGTGGTCCGAGCAGACCGAGGTGAAAGCGCCGGGCACGGCGAAGAGCACCACCTTCTTCCCCTTGAAGAAATCGTCCGTCCAGACGCTCTGGAACCTGCCGTCCACAGCCGTCTGTAGTTTCACGTTGGGGATCTTGTCCCCGACCTGGATCGCCATCTCGTTCCTCCTCGGGGCCGATCCTATCAAACGAAGTTTCAGTGTTTACCGGTGAAATGCCATAGGCGCTACGGTCCTACCCTGCTGAGCCCCTCTCCTTCAGGAGAGGGGTTGGGGTGAGGTCGGCTCCCGGTGCATCTGCTCCTTGGCTGAGCCGCGCGGGAAGAAGAAGGCCACGCCGAAGCTGACGACGGCGAGCACCGCGAGGGCAATGAAGACGCCCTCCAGCCCATGGCGCAGAGCGGTGGTGAGAGTCTGAAGCGTTTCCGGAGCCAGCCGGGAGCGCAAGGCCGGCTCCAGGGCCGCGTTGGGGTCGGCGTCCGGCCCGGCGATGGACTGGAGCCGGACGTTGAGAAGAGCGCCCAGCGCGGCCACGGCCACGGCACCGCCGATGCTGCGGAAGAACTGCACCGAGCTGCTGGCGACCCCCCGGCGGTTCCAGGGCACGGCGTTCTGAACGCCCAGCATGTAGGGCATGGAAAGGAAGCCGAGGCCGAGCCCCACGATCATCATGGAGACCAGGATCTCGGGCCGGGTGTCCGCGAAAGCCAGCAGAAGACAGCCCGCCACGGCCAGCGCTCCGCCGCCGAGGGACATGGTCCGGTAGCTCACCCACAGCAGGGCCCGGCCCGCCAGGGTGGAAGCGATGGGCCAGCCGATCAGGACAGGGGTCAGGATCGTGCCAGCGTCCACGGCCGAGCCGCCCAGCACCCCCTGGCTGAACATCGGCACGTAGGCCGTGATGGAGTAGAGGAGAGCCCCCAGGAGGAGGTTGCCGGCGCTCGCCACGGCGATCAGACGGTTCTTGAACAGGTCGAGGGGCAGCATCGGCTCCGGCGCGCGCCGTTCCTGCCAGAAGAATACGAGGAGGAACAGGACCGTACCGGCCAGCAGCCCGAGGGTCCGAGGGTCACCCCAGCCCCAGGACTCCGGTCCCTCGATGAGGGCCAGCAGGAGGAAGGTGACGGCGGCCGTGAGGCTCACCGTGCCCAGGATGTCCAGGCGGTGCTCGGTGCGCGGCGTCTCCTCGCGCAGCCAGCGGTGGAGCATCC
>CAXTNS010000007.1:256-896 GCA_964245465.1 uncultured Thermoanaerobaculia bacterium | reverse complement strand
AGGAGAGGGCGTCCGTGATCAGGCCTCCCGCGAGAGGCCCCACGAGGCTCGCCAGGGCCCAGACACCCGAGAAGAGCCCCTGGACCCGCGCCCGCTCCTCCAGGCTGTAGATGTCCGCGATGATCGGGATGGTCAGCGGCATCACCCCACCCGCGCCGAGGCCCTGTCGGGCGCGGAAGACGATGAGCTGGGGGAACGACTGGGCGACTCCGCAGAGGGCCGATCCCAGCAGGAAGAGGAACACGGCCCACTGGTACGTCTTCTGGCGGCCGTAGAGGTCGGCGAGCTTGCCGAACAGGGGACCGGTGGTGGTGGAGGTGAGGAGATAGATGGAGAAGACCCAACTGTAGCGGGACACCCCGCCCAGCTCGCCGACCGCCGTGGGCACCGCCGCGGCCACGGCCGTGGCCTCCAGGGCAGCCAGGAACATGCCCAACAGGATGGCGGAGGTGACCAGCTTTCGTTCTCGTCCAGGTTGCAAGGGGATCTCCTCGAATTTGATTGGATTGTAGGGGGTGGCCCGTGTGGCCGTCCTGGGCGGTGGCCTGCCTGGATCGGGGATCCCCCCGCCCTGGGGGGCCCCCGGGGGGCGCCCCCAAATCTTTAAGGTGCACCTGACCCACGTCGGGACCCGCCACCC
>CAXTNS010000007.1:0-246 GCA_964245465.1 uncultured Thermoanaerobaculia bacterium | reverse complement strand
CCAGGGTGACCTCGACCTGGAGCTTGCCGTTGGCGGGAGCGGGCCGGCCGGGCTCGGTGCTCCAGAAGTTGAAGAGGCGGACCTCCCGGGAGGCGCCCGGCTCGACGGGCTGGAGATAGATCCGGTCCTTGTAGGCCGGCAGCTCCGGGCCGTTGACCTTGACCGTGAATTCCAGGGCCGACGCCCGCCGGCTGCCCGCGTTGCGCAGGGTGACCGTGAGCGTGCCGTGCTCGCCGTTGCGCAGGA
>CAXTNS010000006.1:16767-32728 GCA_964245465.1 uncultured Thermoanaerobaculia bacterium | reverse complement strand
GAGCACGCGGAGCTGATCCCCTTCATCCTCGAGGGCGTCGGCGGCTTGGCGCAGGAGGGCCAGAGCGGCGAGGGTCTCCGGGTGAACATCCCTGGATTCGAAGATGGGGAGGATTTCAGTGACCAGGCGCTGAACTTCTCCAGTGTCCCCACGGAGGGCATGGACCATCGCCAGATCCAGGGAAACCAGGGCAGCGTCGAAGGCGACGCTTCGCTCCAGGAAGGCTGCCCGAGCCTCGCCCAAGACCGCCTCCGCCTCCGCCAGCCGGCCAAGATCCCGTGAAATCCTACCCTCCAGCCACCGGAGTCTCACCCGGTGCATGCGATCACCGAAGACAGTGTAGAGCCGACGGCTCTGCTCCAAGACCGCGAGCGCGTCCCGACTGTCACCGTTCTCGTGAAGATACACGATGAGATTGTGCCGGGCTGCTACCTCAAGTCGAGGATCCTCAGCCGATTCAATGGCAGCAAGGCCGCGGCGGAGTAGACGGATCGCCTCATTAAGACGACCGCCGTCCCCCAAGGCCATTCCCTTCTTGATCAGCGTACGGCCCTCCCGGTGTCGGTCCTTCCCCTCGCGGTAGATGGCGAGGGCGCGGTCGAGCAGGCGGACGGCCTCGCCGAACTGGCCCTGGGAGTTGCGCAGGGAGCCCTCGAAGCTCAGGATCTCCGCCTCGGTGAAGGCGTCCTCGCCCGCCTGCCGGTGGTGCTCCCAGGCCGTCGCGAGAGCTTCCTCGGCCCGGCGCAGGTCCGAGCCGATTCGCCGGGCGTTGGCGAGAGAGGCCCAGGCCCGGGCGCGAGCGTCCTCCACCAGCGCGGTCCCATACCGGGACGTGTCCAGCCGGGCCGCCACCTCCACGGCCAGAGTGGCCAGCTCCGCGGCCCGGACCGGGTCGTCGCCCCAGGTCTCGCGGCTCCTCTCCAGGAGCAGGTCGCAGAAGCCCAGAGCGTGGAAGAGCGGCTGGAGGAGCAGATCCCCACGTCCGGCCTCGGGCACGGCCAGAAGATCGGCAACCAGGGAGACCGCCTCATCCATCTCCTCGACGAAGCGAGCGAACTGCCGGCGCACGCCCTCCTCGGCACGGTCGAAGGAGGCGGCGTAGTCGGGGCGGCGATCTTGGCTCATGGGGCAGATTCCTCCTTGGGCTCTTCCGGTCTCGGCCGGGTTCTCTTGTCCAGGGTCTTCAGCACCCACCCTGCGCGATCCCGGATGCGAGACCAGCGATAAATGATTTCGATCATGATCTCCCCCACCAGCCGCCCGGCCTCTCCCTCGGACACGCCCCGGGCCTCGAACAAGGCGGAGATCTGTGGGCGCAGCTCCTCCATCAGGCTGTGGAGATCTTCGTGCGTAGGGTAGGTCTGAGAGCACATGGCAGTCTTGATTCAAAGTATAAGTTGCCAAAGAGAGCTTTTCCAGACTCTCGTGGCATGCAAAGGTGAAATGGAGGCCGGCTCCGGGATTTGGAGACGGCCTCCGGGAACGCCGAGATCAACCGTCAGGGTCGATACTGGCCCGGTTGTCAGATTCCTGGGACGCGGAAGCTCCATCGGGGTCGATGCCGGCCCGGTTGTCGGACTCCTGGGATGCGGAAGCCCCGTCGGGATCGATACTGATTCGGTTCTTGACTTCGAGGCCCGGTAGGAGGCGGGAGAGAAGGTTCCAGACTCCTGAGAGGAGGCCAGACGCCTCCATCTCCAGGACGCGTAAGGGCTCCCCGCTGGCTACGGGGCTAGGAAACGCCCGGGCTGCTGGAGCCGCGAGGAGGGCGAGCCCCACGAAAAGCACTGCCGCCTGCCGAAGCCGTTTGTGCGTCATGGCACACCTTGTCCTTTCCGGCAGACTACGGAGCGCGGCCTCGGCGGCCGGCGGTGCCTGCCTCGGGAGACGTTAGCGCGAGCGGGAGGAGAAGATCTCTACGGCAGGATTTGACCGCCGCATTTACGTCTTCTAAGATGGTGGCGCGAATCGGACCCGAGAGCTGCCTCCACGACAGGAGAATTCAGCTTAGAATAGAGCCCTCGAATCTCAAAGGAGCAATAACTTCCATGGCAGACGCGAAACTGGACCGGTTGAAGGCCGTCGACGGCACGCTCTCACAGATCGAGAGGCAGTTCGGCAAGGGGGCGATCATGCGCCTCGGCCAGCGCGAGACGCTGGCGCTGGAGGCGATCTCCACGGGCTCGATCTCCGTGGACCACGCGATCGGCATCGGCGGCTTCCCCCGCGGACGAGTGGTGGAGATCTACGGTCCGGAATCCTCCGGCAAGACAACCCTGGCCCTCTCGGTGATCGGCCAGTCGCAGAAGCGGGGCGGCATCGCGGCCTTCATCGACGCCGAGCACGCGCTCGACGCCGAGTACGCCCGCAAGCTGGGGGTGGACATCGACAACCTCCTCGTCTCCCAGCCCGACAACGGCGAGCAGGCGCTGGAGATCGCCGAAATGCTCGTGCGCAGCAACGCCGTCGACGTGGTGGTGATCGACTCGGTGGCGGCCCTGGTGCCCAAGGCCGAGCTCGAAGGGGAGATGGGCGACTCGCACGTGGGCCTCCAGGCGCGCCTCATGTCCCAGGCCCTGCGTAAGCTGACCGCCATCGTCTCCAAGTCCAAGACCTGCCTCGTCTTCATCAACCAGATCCGCGAGAAGATCGGCGTCATGTTCGGCAACCCCGAGACCACGACCGGAGGCCGGGCCTTGAAGTTCTACGCTTCGGTGCGCATCGACATCCGCCGCATCGCCGCGCTCAAGGAGGGCGAGGAGGTGACCGGCGCGCGCGCCAAGGTCAAGGTGGTCAAGAACAAGGTGGCCGCCCCCTTCCGGCAGGCGGAGTTCGACATCGACTACGGTGAAGGGATCTCGAAGACCGGCGAGCTCGTCGACCTCGGGGTAGATCACAAGATGGTCATCAAGAGCGGCGCCTGGTACTCGTACGGCGACCTGCGGCTGGGCCAGGGACGGGAGAACGCCAAGTCGTTCCTGAGAGAGAACCCGGACCTGGCCGACGAGATCGAGACCAAGATCCGCGAGAAGCTGGGCCTGCCTGCGCAGAGCGCAGTCGTCCGCGAAACCGCGGCGGCCGAGTAGAACCTGCGGAACTACGACGCCACCCGGAACACCCGCCGCCACCACCTCTGGAGGGGGGGCTGGCCGCGCTTCTCGGCGGCTTCTTCGAGCCTCTCGACAGGCGCCGGCAGCAGGGCCAGACGCCCTTTCTGGAGCTGGAGCAGGAGGAGGTCCATCTCTTTGCCACGGGCGCGGGGGTCGCCCGAGAAGGCCTCTCCCAGCGGCGTACGGCCGTCGAAGCGGGCGTAGAAGTCGCGGACCCGGGACGGCATGCGCGTCTGTTCTTCTTCGGACGGCTCTTCCACCCACACGGGATAGCAGCGCTCCAGGAAGTCGAGCGGCACCGCCATGTGCCGGCGGGACACCAGCGCCTGCTCGTCCGTGGCCTGCTCCAGCAGGAGGTCATAAACGCTCATCTCGTGCGTGCCGTGCGCGACCGTGTCTCGTACCTCTTCGATGTCGAGCACCATGCCAACGCAGAGACGGAACGCCCCCTGGAGGAAGCGGAAGTAGGAGCCGCGGACCTTCTTGTGGATCTCGCCCAGAGTCTTGCTGCCATCCACCAGATCGGTCAGGCGCCGCTCCATGGGGCTCAGGTCCGTTCCCGGCCAGCGGTCGCCGCAGCGGAGCACCACGCCGTCGTGCACGAGCACCCGGCGGATGCGGGCCATCTCATCCAGCCATCGGGCACCTTCCATGGCGACCCCCAACGAATTGATGGGCTCGGGGAGGATCTCCTCCTCTTGGGGGAGCTCCGCCTGAAAGTAGAAAATGCCTCGCTGCCAGAGGAAGAGGTCGCAGATCACATCCTCGATCTGGTTGCGCAGAGACTGCTGAATGACCTTGGCGGAGAGCATCCCCAACTCCCGCAGGGCCACCCCCAGGCGGACACTGTGGGTGGTGCAGTGACTCAGGGCCTGGAAGAGCTGGTCGTCGCTGAGATAGCCGTTGAGGACGAGGTACTGGCCGTAGAACTCCGCGGGGTCGTTCGAGAGGCACCCCACGACATCCCCGGCGTGGAAGTAGATTTTCTTCTCCCGCTCGCTCCGGCGGATCACGAGGGCCCCCGTGCAGCGGTCGTTCTTGGCCCACTGCAGGAGATCGCCCAGGGGGAAGGCGGACAGTCGTCCTGAGAATTCCATAGAAAAGCGCGCCGATCGTAGCAGCGATTGTACCAGGGGATCCGGAGAATTTCCCCCGGGATTGCGGCTGTTATGCTTGCTGCCATGCACCCCGTCAAATATCTCCTGGTCAGCATTGTCATGCTCTGTCTCGGTCTCCCCCTGGGAGCCGCTGAGTTTCCTTGCCGGCCGTGCGCCGGGCTTCGCCTCTATCCCGTCACCCCGATTCCCGAGCCGGTCCCTGGATTGGTCGACCCTCAGGCTCCAGTCGTTCAACCGGCGCCTCAGGCCAGCCCGGCGGACATCGCGGCGACCCTCAAGGCTTCCGGCGGCCTGGAAGCGGGAAGCCCGCTGTTCGTGGCCTGGGAGGTCCCGCTGTCCGGGGAGACGCCGGCTGATGCCGGGCTTCCGGCCTCCTTGCGCGACAGCGGCACGACGCCATGGGTGTCCCTTGTCTTCCGCACACCTCCGCCGATCGCTCAGAATTCCGCCCGGCTCCAGGCCGAGCTCCGCGCGGCGGTGGATTTCGCCAGCAAGACCCCGGGGGGGACCTGGTTCCAGATCGTCTGGAGGCCCGAGAGCGGTGAATTCTCCGCCGCCGAGTATGCCTTCCTCCTGAAGCGCGCCGCCGTGGCGGTGACCGGTGCCCAGACGGACGCCAAGGTGGCCACCGGGCCTCTGCCCACAGATCCCGCGGGTCTCAAGGCGTTCTACGGCGAGGACGTAGCCGCCTACCTGGAGGCCGTGGCCTTCCAGCCCGCCGGAGCGGAGGGCCTGGCGGCGGCCATCACGACGGTTCAGGAGCTCGACCCGGGCCGCGCCCTGGTGCTCGACGCGCTACCGCTGCCGGAGCCGCAGGCCGATCCCGCCGAGGTGCTGGCCATCGCCGCCCGGAACGCGTCCGCGGGGATCGACCTGACCCTGTTCCGGGCTCCGGGCCTCGAAACGACACGGCTCATCCCCGTGCTCGCGCCGTTCGCCCTGCTCGCCCGCGAGTTCAAGGGGGACCTCTCCTATGACCCCCAGTCGTCCCCCAGGGGCGCTGAGGCGGCCTGGGCGTTCGCCCGCGGCGAGGACCTCTCGCTCCGGGTGATCGTCCTTGTGACCCGCACCGCCGAGTCGGTAACCCTCCGGTTCAGCGACCCGCAGCTCCGCCGGCCCGTGCGCTTCCCCATCGGCGGTCAGCGAGTCCGTCCGCCGAGCGGCCGGGTGGAAGGAGGCGCTCTGGAGCTCGAAATCCCCATGCCCGGCCGGGTGGCCGTGCTCGGCCTCGACCGGCCCACGGCCGCCGAGCTTCAGGGGGTCGAGGAGAAGGTGACCGTCTCTGGCCAGCGCGACATGCCGGTCGAGGAGATCCTGCGCCGCCTCCAGGCCTTCGAAGATGCCCAGGCCCGCAAGCTGGAGCACTACAGCGCGCTCAACACGACCTCGCTGCGCTTCCAGCCCGCGGCGGGCACGCAGACCGTGGAGGCCACGCTCGAAGGGCCGTTCTTCTTCGATCCCCAGACCGGGGCCGACTGGGCGTGGCAGACCCTCTACGTCAACGGCGTCAAGTGGCGCAACAAGACGCTGCCCGAGATTCCCCTGATCCAGCCCGAGAAGGCCGCGGCCCTGCCGCTCGAGATCCACTTCTCCAAGCAGTACCGCTACCGGCTGCGGGGGAGCGACTCGGTGGACGGCCGCGACGCCTGGGTGGTGGACTTCGCCCCGGCCGGCCCGTCGGGCGAGAGCGGCAAGCTCTACCAGGGCTCCGTGTGGGTGGACAAGCAGATCTACGCCCGCCTGCGCACCCGCGCCGTCCAGGTCGGGCTCGAAGGCGAGGTGCTGTCGAACGAGGAGACGCTCTACTACACGCCCATCGACGCCAACGGCGCCCCGGCTCCCTGGTCCGCCCAGAGCTACGTGCTGCCTCTGCGGCTCGTGGCCCAGCAGATCCTCTCCGTGGTCAACGCGGCCACCGTGGTGGAGCGGGAGACCCGGCTCACCAACGTCAAGGTCAACGGCCCGGCTTTCGAGGAGGATCGCAAGGAGGTCGCCACGTCGGAAGTGACCATGGTGCGCGATACGGAGAAGGGGCTGCGCTATCTGGTCAAGAACGACCAGGGCGAGCGGGTGGTCAAGGAGGGGTTCGACACCAACAAGCTCTTCGCGGCGGGCGGCGTGTTCTACGACGACGCACTCGACTACCCCCTCCCTCTCGCCGGCATCAACTACTTCAATTTCGACTTCCGGGGCACGGGCAAGCAGCTCAACGTCTTCTTCGCCGGCGCCCTGCTCACCGCCAATGTGGCCGAGCCCCGGCTCTTCGGCAGCCGGTTCGACGCCGGAGCCGATGTCTTCGTGCTCGCCATCCCCACCACAGACACGCTCTTCCGGGACAACGAGGAAGTGAACGAGGAGGACGTCAAGCAGCGCGTCGGCAACGTGGGCTTCAAGCTGGGCCGCCCCCTGGGCAACTTCGTCAAGCTGAACGCCGAGTACGAGATCCTGTCGCTGAATTACGGCAAGGCGGACGACACGGTGGACGGCTTCGTCCTGCCGAGCGACAACCTCACCCACTCGTTCGAGCTCTCCGGAAGCTACGCGCGCTCGGGTTTCCGGCTGTCCACGGCCGGCAGCTACAGCCGGCGATCGAAGTGGGACTTCTGGGGATTGCCGGGCAACCTGGACTTCAGCGAGGAGAAGCAGGACTTCCTGCGCTGGGAGGCGCGGGCGAGCAAGAACTGGTACCTGCCCTCTTTCCAGAAGGTGGGGCTCGAATTCGACTACGCCGGGGGCTCGGACCTCGACCGGTTCAGCAAGTACCAGTTCGGTTTCTTCGGCGGTACCCGCGTCCACGGCTACCAGAGCAACCGCGTGCGGGCCACGGAGGTCTGGGCCGGCCACGCCTCCTACGGCTTCGAGATCGGCCAGGCCTTCCGCCTGGAGGCCATCGGCGACGCGGCCTGGGCCACGGACGAAGACACCGGCCTGGACAACGAGCTGCTGGGCGGCGTGGGCGTCCAGGGGACCTTCATCGGCCCCTGGCAGACGGTGGTGAACCTGGACGTGGGTGTGCCGGTGGCGGGACCGGACGACGGGTTCGTGCTCTACGTGGTCTTCCTGAAGCTGTTCAAGTAGACCGCTTCGTCTTGACCTCTTCCCTAAGGGCCCGGAACGACTCCAGCCGGGCCCTCAGCTTCCCTTCGAACCCCTCCCCCTTCGGCTCGTAGAAGCGCGTCCCCTGGAGGGACTCGGGCAGGCAGTCGATGCCCCCTACGCCTTCCTCCGTGTGGGGCGCGTAGACGTAGCCAGCACCGTAGCCCACGTCCTTCATCAGCCGCGTGGGAGCGTTGCGGATGGCCATGGGCACGGGATCGGCCGGCCGCTCTTCGACCGTGCGCCGGGCGGCCTTGTAGCCGTCATAGAGGGCCACGCTCTTGGGGGCGAGGGCGAGATAGACGGCGGCCTGGGCCAGGGCCAGCTCCCCCTCGGGCGAGCCCAGGCGGTGATAGGCGTCCCAGGCGGCCATCGCCTGGAGCAGGGCGTGGGGATCGGCGAGCCCCACGTCCTCGCTGGCGAAGCGGATCATGCGCCGGGCCACGTAGAGGGGGTCTTCCCCGGAGGCCAGCATGCGGGCCAGCCAGTAAATCGTGGCGTCGGGATCGCTCTCGCGCATCGACTTGTGGAGGGCCGAGATGAGATTGAAATGCTCCTCGCCCGACTTGTCGTAGAGCAGGACCTTGCGCTGCCCGACACGGCGTACGGTCTCGGCATCGATCCTCCCGCCTTCGGTGTCCGAGGCCGCCAGCTCCAGCAGGTTCAGAGACCGGCGGGCGTCCCCCGAGGCGAGCTGGGCCAGCATCTCCAGGGCCTCGTCGTCGGCCTCCATCTTCAGGTCGTCTCGAAGAGCACGCTTCATCAGCTCGATCAGCGAGGCGGGCTGAAGGCCCTCTAGGACGATGACGCGGCAGCGGGAGAGGAGCGCCGCGTTGAGCTCGAAGGAGGGGTTCTCCGTGGTGGCACCCACGAGCACCACGTCGCCGCTCTCCACATAGGGCAGGAAGGCGTCCTGCTGGGCGCGGTTGAAGCGGTGGATCTCGTCCACGAAGAGCAGGGTGCGCCGGCCCTGGGCCTTCCTCAGGCGCACGGCCTCGGCCATGACCTCCTTGACCTCCTTGATGCCGGAGGTGACGGCCGAGAAGGGAACGAAATGGGAGGAGGTGAGGGTGGCGATGATGCGGGCCAGCGTGGTCTTGCCCGTGCCCGGCGGACCCCAGAAGATGAGCGACGGCACCCGGTCAGCGGCGATGGCCCGGCGCAGGAAGCCGCCCTCGCCCACGACCTTCTCCTGACCCACCACCTCGTCGAGATTGCGCGGACGCATCCGCTCGGCGAGAGGAGAGGGTGCCGACGATGGAGTCTCCACTCGGGAGCCCACGTGGGAGGCAGCCGCTGGCGGTTCCTGGTCGTCGAACAGGGAGCGGGGCATCTTGTGCGTTAGGAGTTTCCTTTTATGGGATCCTCGTCGAGAACGTACCTGTGATCGCGATGGACAACCATTATCCGAGCCTTGGCCGAAGCCAGGCTCTGGGCGATATGAACACGGGCAGCCTCGACGGTGCCAAAGACTTTTCGCTCGTCCTTCCAAGTCTGAAACGTCTCATTGAAGACTTGGATTTTATAGTAGGGAGTCCTACGCCATCGGCGCGGCATGGCTCTGGACCTAAGAGGAGATGAGATCTATATAGTATTTGTCGAATAACGTCTTAAATCCGGAGATTCCGGGCGATCTCCGCCTCTGGAAACTCCGTAATGTCTCAAGCGTCTTCTCCGGTTGATTCTCTTTTTCCCAGGCCTGTGCCAGCCGGTAGTAGGCGTACTCGTAATCAGGGTTCGTCTTGATAGCCGCCTCGGCGTAGCTGCGCGACTCCGACATGCGTGAAAGGTTCAGCAGAGTTGTCGCAAGGTTGGTGAGCGTTTCAACCCCAGGCGGCAGTAAGGACTCACACATCCTGAACTCATTATAAGCCCTCTTGAAGAGTGACACTTGTCGCTGGGGCTCGTTGTTTCCTGGTAGGTGCGGCTTTGCCAGGAAATTCATGCCGGCATTAAGGGAACCGTTCCCTTGCGCGTTGTGGGCAGCCCACTGCAACTGCCTCCAAGCCATAGGATCCCATCCTGTCCGTGCGTTTAGCAGAGATTTCTCACTCAAGTCCAGAAGAATTTCTGAGATCCTCCGGACCTCCTCAAGCCACTCAAAAACAACTCCCTGTGCACGCAGCTTGCGTGTGAGCAAATCGTCCTCTGGTTCCCTGATCCTGTTGCCGAAGAGGAGATCTTGCCAAAAGATCGGCTTGTGGGCGATCGCGTTCGCTCTGGCGGCCAAAGCCATGGCCCGGATCGGAGAGCCGACCAGTCTTTCGATGCGCGGCTGAGTGCCCTGAATGTCGCCGAGGATCTCAGGGCCGATCAGGACATCGAGCGTCGCAATTGCACGTTCCAGCTCCTCTGGTTTGTATTTACGGAATTGTGAGACAGCCTCATTGTAGAGCGCTCTCTCGCGCACTTCGCCCTGCCCGTGCTCAGCGAGAAATCGGAAGATCGATTCCGCCTCCTCGTGCCGCTCCATCAGGTCCAAAGCAACTCCCTCGTAGAAGTGGGCCTCTTCGAGATCAGGACTCTCGGAGCGCACAGCACGGAAGATGTCATAGGCTGACTGGAGCTCGCTGGAATCCCTCTGCACAAGGTGACGACGCAGATGATCCAGCCCCGACCGCAATTGATCGGCAGCTTCCGCCTCCCGGATGGGAGCTTGGTTCGCCAGAATGTAGTACATCTTGAAGCTCGCAGAGTCAACCGCTTGGGCGGAGCCCTCGAAGCTCTTCGCCCCCTGCGCGCTGACTGTATAGACCTTACCAGCCAAGGGCTTCCGCGTCAAACGAACCACGACCTGCTGATCGAGCGCGTAGACCGCGATGGAAATCGTAGGCCGAAAGCCCTGTGCCCAGCGACGAATTGCCTCAAGCGCCCGGGCGACCGCGCCGAGGTTTACCTGACCCACAGAGGGTAACTCGGCCAACGTGGCAGGCAAGGCCACTTCGGGGCGGTCCTGACTGAGCCGCGGCACAGATTGGACCCGGAGACCATCAAGCCGTAGCAGCCCTGCGGAAGCTCCGGTCGACTCTTCGCTCCAGCGGCAAAGCCGCTCAGAGGAGAGGAGCCCGATCCCAAGGCCGGTCGGATCGTCGATATTGTTGATCAGCCACTCGCTACGATGGCGGTGGCCTTTGTACCGGCGGAAGAGGAGTATGCCTACTACAAGGAGGATGGCGAGGACAGCATCGATGAGCCATCCCGCTCGCAGGAATGAGGCCCAACGGGCCCGCAGCCAGCCTCGGTGGATCGCGGCGAGTTCCCGCTCGGCTTCTGCCAGAAGGGGAGGATTGAAGGCTTCGAGCTTGTTTGCGATCATCTCGCGGGCTTTCTCGCTCTCGCCCGAGGCAGCGAGCCGTCGAGCCTCCTTTAAAAGAGCGCGCTGCCTTGTCTCCAAGATGGCCTGCTCGCCGGTCCGGATTTGTTCCAAGACTTCTGTGGTGTCTTTTCCGATCTTTAAATCCTCCGGAGCCGTCTCAAGAGCGGACTCGACAAACTTATGAGCCCTCTCCCAATCCCCCTTCTTGGCATAAGCCCTCGCCGCCGCGAGAAAGCCATGGGCCTTCGCCTCCGTGGGAGGCGGAGACGGCTCTTGCGAGGCAGCCAGCCGAAAGCCAGCGAGGAGAAAGATCCCTGCCATCAAGATGTTAATCAGCCTGTTCACCGCCACCTCCGGAGCCATCGAACAGGGCGGAGACTATGTGTTCTAGGCGGTCCCAAAGCGCCGTGGCCTGCGCCTCTTCGGGCACCTCACCACCCGAGAGCTCTTCAACAATCTCTACGAGCTCTTCGATCAGGGCAGCTTCCCCTAGAGCAGGAGGCCCTAGCCCGAGATCTGAGCGGCTGCCGGGGAGGGAGGCCGCCACGGGAATGGGCATCTGCTGCAACTCTTGTACGGTGATCCGCTGGAAGTCGACCTTCGAGAACGACGCGGTACAGGCCCTCACATATTCGGCCGTCCGGCCAGAGTTGAGAAGACCTACCAAGACTCGCGGATCGATATGCGCTGGGACTACCGTCAGCACACCGTGGAGGGGGATGAACCCGTCCCTTGCCAACGCCGCGCTGAGCCGCCCGTCCCGCCGGCACAACTCGCGTACGAAGATCCTGCTCGACCGCCTGTAGATGTCGTGCTGGCCGACCCGGGCGAGCCACTTGCCGAAACGAACGAAGCTCTCCGGGTTCTGGACCTGGAAGGGCTGGATGTCCCGACCCCGCACTGCCGGAGTAGCACCGGGGACCGGCCCGTCCAGGCTAAACGGGCGAAGACGTACGACTTCTGGAGTTTGCGGGGGCTCGCCTCGCCCTTGGCAGTAGAGCTGGACACCGGCCGCGACTGTCGCCAAGCGTTCAAGCGGAATCGTCTCTCCCCAACTTGCGGCGGGGTCCCGTCCGCTCAGTAAGAGCGACCAAGACCCTCCCCCGGCATACCGGAACTGACTCTGCGGAACCTCGAACCTTCTCGGGGATCCAATCGCCTCTATCCTTTTAACGACCGGATAGACCGTTACGCAACAACGATCAGAAGCGCCCGCGGGGCTAGCCCGCCCAATGATCAAGACACCACGGACCGTCGCATCTCCGAACGCTGCCCGGGGGAGCAGGATGATCTGATCCAGCGAGACCTCCTCAAGGAGCAGCTTCCGGAGACCGGTCGAGTTCCGGGCCGACATCGCTTGACTGGGTAGAACAATGGCGAAGACGCCGTCCGGGCGGAGACAGCGGAGCCCCATTTCCGCGAAAAGCACATAAGTGTCTGTACGGTGCCACAGGCTACGGAAACGCTTTCGCAGCCTCTCCCGGTCTAGGCGGCCCGCGTCCTCTCCCCAAGGAGGGTTATTGGCGATGCCATCAAAGCGCGGCAGCTCGCCAGGGTCGAGGCGGTCGAGCGCGTCGGACGTGAGCAGCCGTGCGGGCCGGAGGCCGGGGAGACCGTACTTCGCACCGAGCAGCGCAACGAGGGTTTCCACAGCGAGAGAAGCCAGGCCGTTCCGATCGACACCCCAGAGGCAGTCGCGCCAGAGCTTTTTCAGGAGCGCCCGCCCGAGCCACCAGGCTTCTCTCGTACCAGGCGGATGCCGCTGTTCGACACGGTGGAGGACGGCCTGGGCGATTTCCAGTAGGAGCTGCCCCGACTCCATCGAGGGATCGAGGATACGAAAGGAGAGAGCGCGCTTCGCATACCCCGCAGCCACCAGAGGTGAGGAGCAGCTTGTGGGTATTTCTTGTACAAGCAGCGAGGAGACCAGGGCCTCGGCGGCCAGCCGTGCCACGGCTGGGGAGGTCGGGTAGGTCGAGAACGGCTGCCCCGGGCGGCGGCAATTAATGAGCACGCCCTGCTCTTGGGAATCCGCAGCGAAGTGCATCAACATGGCCAGCAGGCTGGCAAGCCGCTGCAGCCAGTCATCCTCGTGCCTTCCCTTAAGACCAGTAACTACGGAATGTACCAGAGCACGTTTCTGCCGCCAAGCCTGATCCACGACGGGCTTGCCCTCCCTGCCACCCACTCCACCGGAGGTCTCAAGGATCCATTCGCACATGAGATGATAGGCGGAGAAGGCAGCCGTCTCTCCGAAGACCTCTGCGCAGAGATCCTTGTAGATAGCGAAAAGTTCAGAGAACGCCTTTTTCAGATCCAGGTCGGGCCAGCGGCGCAGGAGCTCCTCGGGACGCGGCAGATTCTCTTTGGCTTCCATATGATGGATGAGGAGAGCCCAGCAAGAGGTGCCGTCGCTCAACCGCGGCCTTGCGGATGAAGCCTATGGGCGCGGAGCACCCACCGGATCTTTTTGGGATCGGACTTACGTCTCCCGTTCGCCAGGAACTTCTCATCGAGTTTTTTAAGGTCTTCCTTGCTCAAGGGGCTCTGGGGGCTTGCCCCCCGAGATCGCGCCTCTTGGCAGATCTGCCCTTGCAGCTCTATGGAAGGAACAAGCCCGTTGGCGTTTCGTTCGGAGTCCTCCACAAGACGCACCACCTCCTCCTCGGTGAAAGCCGTGTCGGTCCGGCGGCGTAGAGTGGACAGGGACCGTGGTTCTCGAACGGTCGTTTCCCGGCCTTTAACGCGCGTAAGGATAGCCTTTAAGACCGCGTTGAAGACTTCAGTTTGATCGTTCCGCCCATGTAAATAGGGACGTTTCGGGTCGTCCTTCGGCAGCCGATCGAGCTGTGCTAGCCACTTATGGCTTTCCCAATGACAAGGCTGATACATGACGGGAATGACGATCAGCCCCTCCTTGCGATGCCTCTTGGAAACGATCCTAGCCTCAACATCGGTAATGAATTTTGAATTCAGGAAGGGTTGGCTTACGAGGCAGATGACGATGTTCGCATTCTGGAGCTGATACCGAATCTCCTCCTCCCACGAGCCCTGGCTCATCCGTTCGTCCCACCAGAAGTCGAATCGGAGCTCCCTGGCCGCTCCCTCAAGGTAATCGATGAAAGTGCTCCTTTCAAGGAACGGACGGTCTCTATGGGCGTAGATCAGAACTAATCGGCCTTGGGCCGACTTCTGCGCATTCTCCTTGCGCGTTCGGTTTTGCATTCTCGTGAACTTGCCGAGAAGAAAGCCTTGCCTCCTCCTCGATGGACTACCCAGCATGCGACTTCAGGTCCAATTTGCCAACCTGAATAGCCAAGTAGTTTAGCATGAGGACTAGCCAAGACGCTGCTTCGCCCCTGGATCGCTGGCTCTTCAGAAGGATTCCTCAGCGGAATCTCTATACAGCCCCGGGACGTGCTCCCTCTCAAGAGGAGGCTGCTTTTTCCACCTCCACGCGGGCGTCGTTGAAGCAGGCCCCTCCGCCGAGATCCGCCAGGGAGTCGGGCGAGAGAGCGTTCGCCGTGGTGCCCGAGAGGGTGTTGTGGCTCCACAGGCCCTTGGGGAGAAAGACTACGCCCGGCCGCACGTCCGGATTGAGCCGAACGCGGACCCGCACCTCGCCGGTCTCGTTCCACACGCGCACCGCGTCCCCGGAGACGAGCCCCCGCGCTTCGGCGTCCCGCGGGTGGATCTCCAGGGGGACTTGGTCCCGCACGAGTTGGCCGAAGGTGGAGCTGATCGTGCGGCTCGTGGCCGGCGAGATCAGCGCCAGGGGATAGTGCTCGCTCCCCGGGTCCTCCTGGAAACCGTAAAGACCGAGGGGGGCCTCGCGGTCCAGGGATTCGGGGACGAGATGGACCTTGCGGTCCGGTGTGAGAGGGAAGGAGTCCACGAACTGTATGGGCTGCGGACCGCATGGCGGCGCCCCGATGCCATCCCTTTCCAGGTCGGCCTCTTTGGGACCGAGGAGCGCGGCGGCGAGCTCGTCCGCCGTCTCCGGCTCTCCTGGTTTGGCGAGGCCCAGCCGCCGGACCAGCTCGGAGAAGACCTCCGGGTTGGACCGCGCCTCGCCTGCCGGAGTGGCCACGGGCCGCGTCCGGTAGAGCGCGTAGGCGCCGTAGCCGCGGCTGATCTCCGCGTGCTCCAGGAAGTGGGTGGCCGGCAGGACGAGATCCGCCTGGCGGGCCGAATCCGTCCACACCTGGTCGAAGACGATGGTGAACAGGTCCTCGCGCGCCATTCCCCGGAGCACCTTCTCCTGGTCCGGCACGGTCGCCACGGGGTTGCAGTTGTAGACGAAGAGGACTTTCACCGGCGATTTACCCTGGAGCAGGGTCTCGCCCAGAAGGTTCATATTGATAGTCCGGGTGGCCGGCGGCGCCTCGCGGACGGCCGCCGCGGTGTCGAACACCCCGGACCAGACTCCCGAGTTGCTCATGGTGTAGCCGCCGCCGCGCACGCCGAACTTGCCCGCCACGGCCGGCAGAGCCAGGGCCGCGGCCACGGCCGAGCCGCCGTTTCGGTTGCGCTCGAAGCCCCAGCCCGTGCGGATCACGGCCGGCGAGGCCTCGGCGTAGAGCCGGATGAAGGCCTCGATCTCACCCGCCGGCACGCCCGAGACCTCGGCGGCCCGCTCGATCGTCCAAGGGAGCGCCCGCCGACTCAGCTCCTCGGCGCCGGTCGCGTGCCCAGCCAGGAAGGCGAGATCGGCCCGCCCCTCCTCGAAGAACCAGCGGATGGCGGCAAGGGCGATGGCTACGTCGCTCCCCGGCCGGGGCGCCAGGTGAAGATCGGCCTTCTTGGCCAGCGGGATCCGGCGCGGGTCGATCACCACCAGCCGCGCTCCCGCGTCCTGAGCCTCCTTGACGTAGGGCACGAGATGGATGCCGGAGGCCGACGGGTTCACGCCCCAGAGCACGATCAGCCGCGCGTGGACGAAGTCCTGGAGGGCGACCCCGGCCATTTTTCCATAGAGGCCCGAGGCCGCCCGCCCCGACGGCGCGGCGCAGACCGTGCGCGCGAGGTGCGAGGCCCCCAACCGGTGGAACAGGCGCATGTCCGTGGTGTCCTGAGTGAGCAGGCCGTTCGAGCCGCCGTAATAGAACGGCAGGATCGACTCACCCCCCCAGCGGTCCCGCGCCTCGCGAAGCTTTTCCGCCGCGAGATCCAACGCCTCGTCCCAGGAGATCTCCTCGAACTCGCCAGACCCTCTGGGTCCTACCCGCCGGGCGGGCCGCAGCAGCCGTTCCGGACCATAGAGGTGCTCCGGCGTGTGCCGCACCTTGGAGCAGATGTAGCCCTGGGTGACGGGGTTGAGA
>CAXTNS010000006.1:3734-16743 GCA_964245465.1 uncultured Thermoanaerobaculia bacterium | reverse complement strand
TTCACCACGCGGCCGTCCACCACCCGCACCTCCAGGCTGCAGGCGTCCGGACAGTCGAGCGGGCAGGCGCTCGTGAGGACCTCAGGAACGGGGAGAGGGAGGACCCCCGCAGTCATTTCAGCCATTTTTTCCCAGAGCGGCTACTACGGCGTCCGTGAACTCCTTGGTGCCGGCCTCGCCTCCCAGGTCGTGGGTGCGGATCTTCTGGTTGACCACCACCTCGCGCAAGGCCGCGCGCACCCGCTCGGCCGCTTCGTCCTTGTGAAGATGGTAGAGCATCATGATCGCCGAGCGGATGAGCGCCAGAGGGTTCGCCAGGTTCTTGCCGGCGATGTCTGGAGCGCTGCCGTGCACGGCCTCGAAGACCGCCACGTCCGTGCCAATGTTGCCGCCCGGCACCACGCCCAGCCCGCCCACCAGACCCGCACAGAGGTCGGAGACGATGTCGCCGTAGAGGTTCTCCAGCAGCAGCACGTCCCACTCCTCGGGCCGCATGACGAGCTGCATGCACATGTTGTCCACGATCTTGTCGTCCGACTGGATGTCGGGGTACTCCTTGGCCACTCGGCGGACGCAGTCGAGGAACAGGCCGTCCGAGAGCTTCATGATGTTGGCCTTGTGCACGGCCGTCACCCGCTTGCGGCCATGCCGGCGGGCGTACTCGTAGGCGAAGCGGGCGATGCGCAGCGACGCCTTCTCGGTGATGATCTTCAAGCTCTCGACGACCCCCGGGACCACCACGTGCTCCAGGCCGCTGTAGAGGTCCTCCGTGTTCTCGCGGACCACGACGATGTCCACGTTCTCGAACTTGCTGGGGATGCTCGGCAGCGACCGCGACGGCCGCAGGTTGGCGTACAGGTCGAGCTCCTGGCGGAGCTGGACGTTGATCGACTTGAAACCGCCCCCGACCTGGGTGGTGATGGGTCCCTTCAGGGCCACGCGGTTGCGGCGGATCGATTCCAGGACCTCGGGCGGCAGGGGGTTGCCGTACTTCTCCAGGGCTTCGCGGCCCGCGATGTGGCGCTCCCACTCGATGTCGGCACCGGCGGCGTCGAGCACGCGCACGGTGGCGTCGCTGACCTCAGGGCCGATCCCATCGCCGGGTAACAGGGTGACTGTGGTTTTGCTCATAGGTGTTTTCCCTCCCAACCGGAGGAAGGCTATCACGCGCCGCCCAAGGGCCTGACCGTTGCAAACCAGTCATTCACGATGGGGCAAAGCTCGTCCCGCGACCGGATCTCTCTGCAAGCCGCACGGGCCTGTTGGGCCAAGGCGAGCGCCCGGTCCCCGCGTGCTCCCGTTTCCCAAAGGGCTCGGGCCAGAAAGAAGCGAACCGCCGCTATCTCTATCGGATCCTTGCTCTGGGGCTCCAGGATCTTCAAAGACCGTTCGAGCAGCGGCAACGCCTCCCCGGGACGGCCCAACTCCACAAGAGACCTCCCCACTCCTTTGAGGTCCTCACCGACGTATCGATGGCCGGGACCGAGGCTCTTTTCGGCGATCGACAAGGCTTTACGGTAGTGCTCCAGCGCCTGCGCATAGTCCTTCTGCCGCAGGTAGACCCCGGCCAGATTCACCCGCATGAAGCTCACTGCGGGATGGTCCGGTCCCTGGGCTTTGACTTGGATCGCCAGAGCGCGCTGCAGATAGGACTCCGCCTCCTCGAGCTTGCCCATGTCGGCGAGGCAATTGGCGATCCCGCTCAGGTCTTCAGCTACATTGGGATGGCCGGGACCGAACTGCCGCTCGTCGAACGCCAGAACCCGCTCGTAGTAGGCCTTTGCCTCCTGGTGGCGTTCCTGATCCTGGAGCACGTTGGCCATGTTGTAGACGACCAGGTTGACCTCAGGATGGTCCGGACCCAGGACCCGCTCGTTGATCGCCAGCGCCTCCCGCAGGCGTTCGAGAGCAAGGGGGTAATCCTGGCGATTCCGGGCCACCGTTCCCAGATTGGTCAAGACCTTTGCGACGTTCGGGTGGGCCGGCCCGAGCAGCCTGCGAAACAGGCCGAGGGCGCGCTGGCCGCTTTCTTCAGCCTCCTGGTACTTCCCCTGATCGGCCAGGACGTTCGTCAGGCTGTTGAGGGTAGCGGCCACGAACACGTGATCGGGTCCGTAGACCTTCTCCCACAGCGCCAGGGATGCCTTCAGTCTCTCTTCGGCCTCCCGGTAGCTCCCCTGCACCCGCAGCACGATCCCTTGGTTGAACAACAGCCCGGCCCGCAGAACGTCGTCTCCGCCGCTGCTCCGGCTCGCCGCCTCCGAGAGGTCGTCCCACCACTTCGCCTGATCGGGATCGGCAAATTCGATCGCCGAGAGATTCTGGAGGCTTGACGCAGCCCGGGCCGTGGTCCTTGCATCTCTCCCAGCCTGAGCCAGGACGATCGCACGCTGGTGCGTTTGCAGGGCGGCTTTGAAGTCTCCAAGGTCGCCGTAGAGATTCCCCAACGTATAAAACACCTCCGCTGCAAGAGGGGGATACTCCAACTTGCCGCTTTCTGCCGCGGCGATTTTCATGACCTTCAGAGCCTCGGAATACTTGCCGGAATCGTTGAGCGCCTTGGCTCTGCCCAGGAGCGTCTGCATCCTGTCGATCCGGGAACGGGCCTCGGGACTGGCAGGAGGGCGGACCGGCGCGGCCAGGACCTCTACGTTCTCACAGTCCTTCAGGCTGGAGAGCGCACCGGCCGCCTCCACGGATTTCTGCACGACCTGAGCGTCAGCCTGGAGAAAGACGCCCGTCAAACCCCGGACCTCCTCCAGACGGCGCCTAAGGCAGCCCATCCGGAGGTCCAGCATCTCTTCCGACTGCTCTCCCCGCAACCGGGTCGCCTCGCAGGCTTCTCTATGCATCGAGACCCAAGCGCCCGTATAGGCGTCGAGAGTCCGCTCCACTCCTAGGAAAGCATCCCTGGCATAAGGGGCTCTCGTGGCCAGGAAGGCCTTACGGACCCTTTCCCTGGCCCCTTCATCCCAGACCCCCACCAGCTTGCTCTCCGCTCCGCCGCAGATCTGAGCCCGTTCCCGCCAGATCCAGCCGAGACCCAGCAGGGCGCTGCCCACGACCACCGCCACTGCCAGCGCCATGGCCCAGCGCCGCCGCGCCGGACGGGGATCGCTTTCGAGAGCCGTCAGCAGGTCCGCCATGGAAACGAACCGGTCGTCCGGATTCACCGCCAGCCCGCGCAGTAGGAGACGGCGCAGGCGGATGGGTACCTTGGAGCCGGACGGTGGGTCCACCACCTCGAAGGAGCCAGAGACGAACGGCCGTGCTCCGTAGAGCGCCTCGTAGAGGGAACCGCAGAAGCTGAGCTGGTCCGTCCGGGCATCCACGGGCTGGCCGGCGAGTTGCTCGGGGGCCATGTAGGCCGGCGTTCCCGCGGCTCCACTCCCGCCCTCCGCCTGGGCCAAGCCGAAATCCGCCACCCGCACCCGGCCGTCCCGGCCCACGAGCACGTTCGCGGGCTTGAAGTCGAGATGCACCAGGCCCGCCGCGTGGGCCGCCGCGAGGCCCCGGCCCGCCTTCACGAAGACGTCCAGAATCTCGCGCTCGGAGCGCGGCGAGGCGGCCAGCCACTGCCGCAGGTCGGCGCCGTCGACCAGCTCCATGGCCACGAAGACCTGGTCCCCGAAGGTGCCCACGTCGTGAACGGCGAGGACGTTGGGATGGGAGAGCCGCGCCATGGCCTGGGCCTCGCGCAGCAGGCGCACCCCGGCCTCGGCGCCGCCCGTCCGTCCGGGGCGCAGGAGCTTGACGGCTACCTTGCGGTCGAGCTCGGGATCGTAGGCCGCGTAGACGATCCCCATGCCCCCCGAGCCCAGACGGTCGAGGATGAAGTAGCGGCCGAGAACGGCCCCGCGCCCGAGAACCTGATCGAGACCGGCTCCCCAACCGGGCAGCCGGATCGCGGTCTCGGTCTCACCTTCCTTCATTGAGAGGATGGTAGCGCAAGGCCGGCGCCCGCCTGTCAGGCGGACACCGGCTGAAGAAGGTCGAAAGGCCAGGGCTCAGCGGCCGGTCGTCTTGGAGGAACCGTCCCGGTTCAAGCCCAGGGACTCCAGGACGGACGGCGGGAAGGTGTTGGGAGCCGGCGCGCTCGGGTTGACCCGGGCGGCATCCCCCAAGGTCTCCGGGAAGCTGGTTCCGGCCTTCTCGAGGTCCGCGGCCAGCTCTTCCAGAAGCTGGCGCGCCATGGCCGCCCGGCGATCCAGGGGCTCATTGCGGGCCTCGCGGAGGTCATCGAAGAGGAACACCAGCCGCAGGTCGTCTCCGGAGGCCAGCATCCAGCGGATCGTCCGAAGCTGCTGGACGGCCGTGGCGCCACGGAGTTGGGGCAGCGCGTTTCTCACCGCGGCCACCGCTTCCTTGGCGGCTGCGCGGTCGGCGGGGAAGGCCGGAGTGACAGCCCCCTCGCTGCTCTGGGTCTGTTCGGTGTAAGGATTGGGAAGCGCTCCGCACTGTCCGCAGACCGAGCAGGCGTCCGGGCAGCAGTCCCCATGGCTCGCGCAAAAGGCGTCACAGAAGCAGCCCGCCACCGAGCCGCCGCAGTGCCCCGAGCAGGAGCCCGCCTGGAGTTGGAAGAAGGAGGTGTCCACCTTGGTGCTGAGCGCCGACGAGCAACCGGTCCGGTCGTGCACCGAAACCGCGCAGGTGCCGTCCGCGTTGCGGTTGGCCGCCGGGCACTCCCAGCCGCAGAACTTCTGGAAGGCGTCGCTCCGGGCCGACCAGTACTCGCGGTTGGACCCGTGGCCGACGTCGAGCTGGCTGTAGGCCTCGTTGCCCGCGACGGTGAGAACCGCGGGATTCCACTTCTCCGGCGCAGGGCCGCCGATGTTGCGGGTGACGCTCACCGTCTCGCGCCCTTTACCGCCTTTGAAAGCGTCGCGCCAAGTGCCCACGAAACACTTGCAGTTGGCGCCACAGAAGTCGTCCTCCGGGCCGGCGCAGTCCGTCGCGTCCGGATCCAGGCCGGGCCAGGAGCCGTGCGAGTCCCCGTCCGCAGCCACGCTGATCCAACTGGTGCCGAGCGCCAGCGCCTTCTCCTCCAGATAGGTGCCGGAGAAGTAGTGGTCCTGATCGTGGTGCGCGTAGTACGCCTGATAGAGGTACCAGGTCCTCAGGTCATAGCTGTAAAGCTCGACCTTGATGTGCTCGGAGTCCCCCTGGTGGCCGCCAAAGCCCGCGGCCGATTGGCAGTCATGGGGATGGTTGAAGAAGTAGGAGACCTTCACCCACTTCGCCTTGCCATCCATGGGAGACCAGTTTTCGATGGCGCCCCCCTCGGGCCGTACCTGGAAGAAGTCCTGGCGGGCGAAATGAACGGAGGGAAGACCGTAGCTGTTCTGCCAGCCGCTGCAGCTCTCGTCCTCGTCGTAGAAGTACCAGGGAGCGACGGCCCAGGCGAGGTTCGCTTCTTCGGTGTCGTCGAGACAGTCGCCGTCGGAGTCTCCGGAGCAGGGAGTCTTTTTGAGATCGGTCGGAGTCGTGTAAGTGAGAGCGGCGTGGGCGGAGGAAGTAAGAGCGAGCCCGAAAACCAGGGCCGCTAAAGGAATCAGGACCCCTCCGAATCCGTAGTTCTTCTGTGATCGAGACATGCTGATCTCCTTGATGTGATTGGGGTTATCCCCATCAACCCACCACGGGGATCAGCAGTTTGCAAGTTCGGTTCCAGGTTTGACACCTACCACCCTTGGGAGTGAAGTTGCTTGGTCCTGTACCAGGGAGCAGAGGAGCAGCTCGTGTTATTATTAAAAATAATGTAAGAAAAATTTTTAAACAGGCCATTGGGGCGTGTCTTCAAGCTGGCGACTCGGGTCGCCGCATGGAGGAAGGGATGAAGATCTCGTCGGGCTGGACCGATCGGTGGAACCAAAGCCTGGTTATTACAAGTCTCGTTGCCGCTCTCTTAGGGGCGGGTTCAGCCGCGGCGCAGCCGGTCCCGACTGTCTCAATCGTACCGGAGGACTTCCCAAGGGAGGTCCTCATCGGTGAAAAGTTCACGTTCACCGTCGAATTCAGCAACCAAGGCGACCAGCCGGGATTCGGCCCGTACCTGATGCTCTGTCTGCCGGCACCCGGAGCGGATGGCAGCGGACAGAACCAACCTTGCGACGGCTTCTTCTTCGTTTCGGCCACGGCCGTGTTCACTGGGCAGGCGGTATCTCTCCCGCCAGTATGACCCCCACTAATCCAGTCCCCACCCAATGGCCCGATCGCCTGCCAGGGACTAACGGAGGGTTCGCAGAACCCGCTGTGCAAGCCTCCCCTCCCCTTGCCGCCCGGGCTCACGGGATGCCAGATCGTGCTCCTCCAACTGCCTTCCGGGAGCTACTATCCGGAACAGCCTCCGATCAGAGTCGAGATCACACTCCAGGTCAGTTCCTTCGCCGATCCTGGAACGCCGTTGCCCATCAAGGTAATGGGCGGCTTCCAGTTCGGGAGCTCCGCTACAGGTACCGGCTGTCTGGAGGGGGCCGCGGCGATGGCGACGACAGTGCCCACTCTGTTCAAGGTGCGGAAGCTCTATCTCGGGCCGGAAAGTGAAACCACAACCGGTCCCAACTTCCCGCGACCGTACAGGATCGAAGTCGACGTGGCAGACGGGCAGATCCTTGACCCCCTACTGATTACCGAGGACCTGCCGGACAGCCTGGTCTATCTCGGCCCCTACGGCCCTCCGGTCGTCTCGGCCCCGCCTCCCGGCATACCCAACGGTCAGGTCGTGCTGGACTTCGGTAAGGTGACTGGCACGGCAAGCGACACGGACGCCTCCTTCGAGTTCGAGTTCTATGCCGGAGCCGAGGATGCCAGCGGCAACCCCGTGCTCGACCCCACTACTTGCAAGGGTCTGGCTGTCGATGACGTGGTGGGAAAGGCCGAGTGGGATCCCCTGGACCCACGGGATACGCCGGTGCCGGTGACGAGCGACGTCACTCCACAGGACCACGTTCTAGAGTTGGAGTGCCTGTCCGTGCAGAAAAGGGTGATTCCGCCGGGCCCCCACATCCCGGGTGACGAGCTTGTGTACAGGTTGGATTTCCAGGTCTCCGACTACGTCCAGACCGGTGACGTGGCCGTGACCGATGTCCTCGCCGACGGGCTCCTGTCCCTCAACCAGCCGGCCCCGACGCTGACCTTCACAGACAAAAACGGCATAGTCCAGGGGACCTTCACTCTAGGTACGGACGCGATCGCGGATGATCGCGCCAAAAACCCGTGCGGTAACGGCAGCACGGTGGTGCGCTTCGACATCTCAACGGCCCTGGCTGCCCTGACGGCCACCGATCCCGGGGCGAATCCTCTCCATCAGGCCGGGGTCCTCACCGGCGGCGAGGTAGGGACGGTGTCGCCTTCGGTAGCCGCCACGGGGACCATCACCTACCATGTCCGAATCGCGGACGAGTTCGACTGCCCGGTCCCCTCCAGGGATCAGAGTGTCGATAAGCACGATCGGCTCACCAACAGTGCCGCCATCGCGGGAGCGGTCCTAGAGCTGGCAGGAGAGCCCGGCACCGTGACGGCCGAGGACGACACCAATGTCGTCGTTGTTGAAATCGCCCACGGACTGGTCGACAAGTCAATCGTCGCGCGCAACGGCAACCCGAACGATCCTCTCCTGCAGAGATCCCCGCCCCTCTTCGCTCCGGGCGACACCGTCACCTTCCGGCTTTCCTATTGCTTCCCGTCGACGGACGCCGAGGAGTTCCGACTGGAAGACTTCCTGCCGGCGCCCTTCTTCGACGCCACCCAAGTGACCGGGGTGACTCGCGGCCCCAACGATGAGCTCGGCACCTTTCTCGGCAGCGGTCCACTGCCTTGTCCGGATGCCCAGGGCGGCGATCCGGCTCCTCCCGGGTTCGCCGACGCCGCCCGGAACAGCGTCTGTTTCTTCTTCGGCAGCTTCGACGACCCGGCCAACAGACCACGGTGCGTCGAGGTTCTCTTCACCGTCCCCCTCACCGCCCAGCCGTTCGCAGACGGCCTCCTGCCCATCAACGAGGTCCACGAGTCCGAACAGAGCTCGTTCAACGAGCGGTTCGATCAAACCCGCATCCAGCAGGTGGCCCTCGGCCAGCCGGTGGTGCGGGTAAGCAAAGGGGCGGTGTCGGCGTGCTGCCACCATCCCGAGTTCTTCCTCTGTATTGACCCGGTGGGGACGTTCGCTCCCGCGGTGACCGGGCCTGTGGCCTTCAGTGGGCCAGTTCTGTCGTGCGGCGTCCGCTTCACGCCGCCACTCACCTCCGCGATGCTCGCCGCGACACCGGTCCAGTCCGATGTCGTGGGCGGTGTCGACGCAGGAGACCGAATCCTCTTCGCGCTCATAGTCGAGAATACCGGCTCGAGCCCCCAGGGAGCCTTCGACGTCCGGATCAAGGAGAACTTGCCGGCCGGGCTGGCAATCCCCCCACGCCTAGAAGGAGGCGACTTGCTATGCGTGGAGGACGGCGCCGGCAATCCACTGCTATATAACCTCCTACCAGGCGGCCTCTTTGGCAGCGGTATCGAACTCGTGGATCCCGGTCCTACGCAAGGGGCCTTGGCTCCGGGGCCTGGCAATACCACCGGCTCGAACCTGGCTGTCATCACCTATGCCCTCGATGTGGACCAGCCCCTGGCCATCGGCGCCTGTGCGGCCAACCGCGCGGCCGTCGCCTCTTACGCCGGCACGGAAGGCGGACAGAGCCATGTGGCGGCGGGGCTTGGCGGACCCCTCCAGCAGAGCGCGCAGGTCTGCCGCAAACCCGCGTTGGTCAAGTCCATCGTAGCCACTTCCGAGACCCACACGCAGCCGAAGAACGGGGCCGAAGAGTTGACCCTCGGCGAGATCGTGCGCTTTCGTCTCGTTCTGGAGGTCCCCAAGGGGACGATGTCAGGCCTCCGGATCGAG
Source organism: uncultured Thermoanaerobaculia bacterium (assembly GCA_964245465.1). Taxonomy (GTDB): domain Bacteria; phylum Acidobacteriota; class Thermoanaerobaculia; order Multivoradales; family UBA5704; genus DATARR01. The sequence goes on along the minus strand of CAXTNS010000006.1, from coordinate 7,856 downwards.
GACGAACTGCCGGGGTTGAGCATCCTGCCGGAAACCGTCCGCCTCGCCTTTGTGTCGAGCCAAGGGACCGGTCTCACCGCCAGTGCCCTCACCGCCGGCTCAGGCCTCGCCGTGGCCGGCAACGAGACGACCGTAGCCAGCGTCACACCGACCTTCGATCCCCCTTCCACCGTCAACCAGAGCCGCCAAAGGATACTCAATATCCTGCTGGGCGACCTAACCAACTCAGAGACGGATTGCGACCGCGAATTCGTGGTGATCGAGTTCAATGCCCTCGTTGTCAACGAATTCTTCAACAACAGCGGCCAAGAGCCGGTGAACACAGCCGTCTTCGGCTGGGACGGGCAGCTCCTAGCCTCCAACCCGGTCAAGCTGCGCATCGTCGAGCCCCGACTGCGGATCAACAAGGCAATGCGGGAGCATCTCGACAATCCTTTCGGACGCGCCGTCATCCTGTCCATCGCTAACGTGGGCACCTCGGACGCCTTCGACATCGTGGTGACCGACGAGTTGCCGGAGTCCCTCTGCCTCCAGGCCGGAACCTCCGTCATGGTCCAACCGGAGGACGGCGCCACCGTCACGGTGGTGGGCAAGAAGGTGGAGGTGAAGATCGATCGTATCCCCTTGGACGGCACGGTCGACATCGTCTTCCAGGTGCTCCTTTGCGGCGAGGTGAGTTGCGAGTCCACCCTCAACGTCGCGGACGTCACCTGGACCAGCCTGCCGGGTCCCAACGGCACCGTGAACAATCCCACCGGCTCCGCGACTCCTGGCGCCAGCGGCGTGGCTGAGGGTGAACGCAACGGCAACGGTGGATCGGTCAACGGCAGCGCCGTCAACACCTACCACGACCAGGATCTCTACAACGATTTCGCCGACTGTCTGCCGGACCTTACCGTAACCAAGGTGTGCGATCAGGCAAGCAGTATAGTGTGCACCATCGTCGTCACTAATATGGGACCGGGAGAGGCGACGAGCGTCACATTGAACGATGTCTTGCCACCCGGAACCGAAATACTGCCCCTCGTTCCCCCGATGGGGAAAGGGTGGTCCTGCTCCGGCTCCGGGCCGATCTCTTGCACCTACAACGATCCCCTGGTCCTTCCCTTGACGCCGGGAGAGAAGACCGCCGAGCTCGTCGTCCGCATCAAGCGCGGCCCGGCTGGACAGGGGCTCGATGGGCAGAATTGCGCCCGGGTGATCATTACTGGCGAGGGGGACGGCAATCCGGCCAATAATATCGATTGCTTCGGCGCGTGCCCGCGCTTTTCCGAGGCCTCCTACTTTGCGACGTACCCCCCTTTCCCTCTAGAAGGAGCCGCCGACCCGTGCGCACAATTCCCCTTAGACGACTGCCTGGACCGCGGCCCAGCCTTCAAAGGGGATTGCGGCTGCGGCTGCCTGGACGACCCACACCCTCCTCCTGACATCGCCGTGACCAAGACTTGTCCCGACAAGGGGCCCGGCGTCTGTCAGATCGCCGTGCAGAACGTAGGACAGGATCCCGCCGTAGGCACCCTCACCATCACTGACACGCTTCTATCGGGGGTAACGCTCCTGGCGCCCGGAATCTCTGGCATTAACTGGAGATGTAACGTGACCGCCGGCAAGCCGAAGCTCGTCACTTGCACCTGGGAGGGTCCGCCGCTGGCACCTGGCCAGACGGCACCGCCGCTGTTGTTGCCGCTAGGGCCGCGACCGGGTGCAGAATTTTTGCCCAAGAACTGCGCCCGCGCAGCGTTGGTAGGGGACGTGAATGAAGAAAACGATCTCGGCTGCACGAAACCGCCAAGGTGCCTGGACCTCTCCTTTGTTAACTACATAAGTGAGGATCCTTCCGTGTGCGCCAGGATTTCTTTCGACTGCAATGGGTGCGATATCCGCTTCTCAAACGACTGTGGCTGCGGCTGCATCGACTGGCCATTTGGTCCGTGGTGTTAGCCCGTGCTAGCCCTCATTCCGGGCCGGGCCTTCGGCACGTTCAACGTACCTGATCCACCGCCAGCGGGTACCGCAGCGTCTTCCCCAGCCACTCGCCGTTGTCTTGGACCTGGCGGGTGAGCTCGGCCACGAGGCCGTCGCGCTTCTCGTAGAGGCGGTAGCCTTCGCGGGAGCGGAGATAGCCGGCGGCCTTGGGCTCTTCCTGGAAGAGGGCCTCCTCGCCGATCTCCCCGGCCCGGCGGGCGTAGCGCTCGCGGTTGTCGAGCAGGGCTTTGACCAGGAAGGGCATGACCATGGAGTAGTCGGCCTGCGCGCTCTCCGTGGTCGACTGGTAGGTGTCGCGATCCACCTTCCCCCAGGTGACCGCTTCGGCCGGCGGGCAGGAGGAGAGGGAGCCCTCGGTGACCGGGGCGCTCACGATCTGGACGTCGAAGGTGTAGCCCCGGATCCCCTCCAGGCCCAGCACCTGTCCGAGGGCCGGCTCCGGCTGGAGATTGTAATTTTTAGGCACCCCCCCGCCCAGGATCAGTGTCGCGAGGGAATGGGCCGGATGGTCAAAGAGACCCCAGTAATGATAGGCGCACGACTCGTAGACCTCGGCGTGGAGGTCGAGGGAGAAGTCGTAATTCTCCAGCAGGCCCGCCTGCTTCATGGCCCAGAGCTTCATGGAGTTGAGGAACAGGCTGCCGTCGCCGGGCGCGCCCACGAGGATAGGGATGGCCAGCCGCGAGCAGGTTGCCAGGAGGCCGGGCGTGACGCCGTTCTTCTTCTCCTGGGCGGCGAAGATGTTGCCCAGGAGGTAGCGCAGCTCGGTGCCGGTCATGCTCTTCTGCATCTCCGGCCGCAGCAGGCAGGCGGTCATGAAGCGGTCCTGCTGGAAGAGCACGTCCTCGTCGAACGCCATGTCGGTGACGCGGATTGTCCGCTCGTCGCGCAGGGCCCCGTCGTCGCCGAAGATGGGCACCTCGAAGATGGGATCCGGGTGCTCGTCCAGGCTCCGGTGGCCGTCGTGGTAGCAGACGGCGTCGGTCGTGGAGAGATAGGCTACCCAGCCCGTCTCGATCAGGGGGATGAGCCACGCCTGGTGCTGGCCCGAGACGGTGACCGGTCCGGCAATGGCGAGCGTCAGCGGGCAGCCCGCGCCGATCGCCTGATCGAGCAGCTTGTAGACGCGCCGGACGTAGGCGCCGCCGAAGGCCGGCAGGCAGGAGGTGAAGATCTCGTCCAGCGTCCGGCACTCGTCGACGCGCTTCACGTCGACGCGCCGGCGCCGCGACTGCATGTGCATGTGGTGGGGGGTCCGGTAATCGTGCGCGCTGCTCATGGCGCGTAATATAGCCGCAATGTCTAGCGTCCCAGCTCCTCGATACGCGCCACCACGTCCCGGTAATTCGTGTTGATGCCGTAGAGGTCCACGAACGCCTTGTAGGCGGAGGCCTTGTCGTCCAGGACCAGATAGGCGCAGCCCAGGTCGTAGAGGAGGCCCAGGGTGTCCTCTTCGGAAAGCTGGGTCGCTTCGAGGCCGCGGCGGTACCACTTGACGGCCAGCTCGGGCAGGCCCTTGTCCAGGAAGCAGAGGCCCAGCATGGAGCAGCAGAGCACAAGGTGGCGCGGGTCCTTGGCGGCGACCTGGAACTCGCCGATGGCCTCGTCCAGGAGCCCCATCTCGCGGTAGGCGATGCCGAGGTTGAAGTGGGTGTCGTAATCCGTGGGCGAGAGGTGCTCGGCGACGCCCTTCTTGAAGCCCTCGACGATCTCTTCCAGCGACTGCTCCGCCGGCTGCACCAGGAGGTGCTCGCCAGCCTTGAAGAGATCCTCCCGGGAGAGCTCCTGCTCAAGCTGCGCGGCCAGGTCGAAGAAGTCGTCCTCCTCGTCGAACAGGCTGTCGCTCGCCGGGCTCTTCATCGGCCGATCGCGGTCCGCCTCGTCGAGCCAGTTCCCGCTGCCCGTGTCGTCCAGGCTGGAGGAGAAGCCCGCGCCGGACGTCTGCGGGGGCGAGGACAGGAAGGCTGGCGGAATCGGCAGAGGGGGCAAGGGAGGGACCGAAGCGTCCGCTCTCGCGGGCTCCCACTCGAAGTCCTCCTCCTGCTCGATCATCTCGCCGATCTCGCGCGGGTTGAACATCACGGGCCGGGCCCCGGTCGGCGGCGCCGTCCCAGGCGTGGTCATCGACGTCCGCCT
>CAXTNS010000006.1:0-3724 GCA_964245465.1 uncultured Thermoanaerobaculia bacterium | reverse complement strand
GGGCCGCCGACGGTTCTACAGGAGGAGCCGCGGATGCGACGGGCGGCGGCGGCGCGGTCGGAGCAGGAGCCGGAGGTGAAGCGGGACGAGGCGCCGCGGGGCGCTTGGGTTTTTCCAGCAGCCCGCGCAGCATCTGGTCGATCTCTTTGGAAGACCGCTTGCGCTCAGCAGGAGCCGTAGGCGGTGCGGGAGCCGGAGGAGGCGGCGCGGGCTCAGGAGCCACTGCAATGGTAGCAGGCGGTTCCGGCGCGGGAGCCTCAACATCCTTGAAGTCCTCAACGTCCTTGACGTCCTCCGCGATCTCCGGGAGATCCACGAGGCCCCCAATCTCCGGGAGACTCTCCGGGAACCCCTCGATGGGTAGCTCCTCAATCTCTCCAAGGTCCAGAACCTCTTCGGCCTCTTCGATCTCTACGGGTGCGGGAGCGGGGGCAATCTCGGCGGGCGTGGCCGCGGCGAAGCCGTGCGGACCGGCCACGACATGGTCGCCGTCCAGGCGGTAGCCGGCCGAGAGGAGCTCTTTCCTCATCCGCGGCCAGGCCTGCGCGTCGTGGACCTCGGCCGCGGCCCGGGCCATGGCGTTCGCCAGCTCGGCCACGCGCTCGTGCCGGCTCTGGCCCAGGTGGATCTGGATCATCTGAGCATAGGCGGCGAGGTTGTTCGGCTTCAGTTGCAGCGCCTCGCTCAGGCGCTCCAGAGCCTTGTCCTCCAGGCCATACTTGGCGAGCACCTCGGCCTCGCTGACCAGGTCCTCGTCGCGCTCGGCCGCCGTCTTCGGGTGGAGCGAGGCGGCCGTACGTTCGAGGAAGCCGGCGTCGATGTCACTCGCCGGCTCCTCCCGGAGCTCCGGCTGGATCTGGACCTCCCAGGCGCCCGAGTCGAGGCTCGGCAGGTCCGGCTCATCGAGCTGCAGGTAGATCGAGCCGGTGGAGGTCGCCGCTCCGATCCGTGGCAATGCGATGGATTCGAAGGCGTCCTGGGACGGCGCCAGATCCAGATCGGGCTCCAGATCGATCTCGATCTCCGGAAATTCTTCCTCGGCAGGAGCCGCCGGGGTCGGACCCTCAGACGCTGCCAGCGCCCAGGCCGAGCCGAGCCGGAGGCCCTCGCTCGCCATGTCCGCCGGCGGCTTGACCAGGCTCGTCGGCTCATTGTCATCGTCCATGTCGAGGACGAAGACCTCGTCCAGGTCGATCTCGATCTCGTCGCTCTCCGGCTCCGAGACCGCCTGAGCCGGCGCCTCGGCCTCCAGGGCGGCCTCCATCATGGCGGAGAGATCGGGGCCGCCGTAGATCGCCGTGCCGCCAATCCCCTCCTCGGCGATTTCAGAGGCGAGCTCAGGCTCCGGCTCCGCGACCGGCTCGGGCTCGGCAGGCTCGGCGACGACCTCGGGCTCGGCCACCTGGGCCAGGCGGGCGATGCGCGACGCCTGCGGGTTGCGCTCCGTGGCGATGGCGAGGAAACGCGTCACGGCCGCCGTATTGCCCGATTCCTTGAGCTTGAAGACGGCGTCGTTGATGAAGTGGATATTGCTGCTGTCGATGTCCAGCGCCCGCTCGTAGACCTGCTCCGCGTCCTGGGACCGGCCGTGGGCGATCATCATCTCGGCGATGACGCGGTACTCCCCTATCGCCTTCTCGATGAGCTGCTGCTGCTGGTAGATCTCGGCGAGCTTGACGTGGTACGTGGGGTTGTTCGGCTCCAGGTCCGCCATCTTCTGGTAGATGGCGATGGCCGAGGCCGCGTTGTCGTGCTTCTGGTAGTAGTCCGCCAGCACCTGGTACTGGGTGCGCGCCTCGTTGACCAGCCCCTGCTTGTGGTACAGCTCCGCGAGCTTCTCGTAGACCTCCAGGCGCGTGGGGTCCAGCTTGATGATCTTCTTGTAGATCGCGATCGCTTTGACGAAGAAGCCTTCCGCCGAGTACTGCTCCGCGATCTGCGTGAAGAAGTCGACCGCCTCGTCGATGCGCTGGATGCGGGCGTAGAGATCGCCCACCCGGTTCAGCGTGTTGATGTCGTTCGGGTTTTCCGTGAGCAGCTTGCGGTACTCGCGAATGGCCGGCTCGATCTTGCCCCGGGAGACGTACTTTTCGGCGGTCTGGACGACCTGTTCGCGCTGGAGGGCCATCAGCACGCCTCCTCACGGGGCAACACCCTTTGGAAGGTGAGCCGGTGCACGGGCGAGGGACCGTAGACCGAGAGGGCCTCCATGTGCTCGGGTACCGAATAGCCCTTGTGGGCGGCGAAGCCGTATTGGGGATAGTCGTGGTCGAGCTCCACCATCTTCCGGTCCCGCTCCACCTTGGCCACGATCGAGGCGCAGGCCACGGCGTAGCTGAAGCAATCACCGCGCACGACCGGCACGCACGGGAAGCCGAAGCCCGAGAGGCGCACAGCGTCGATCACCGCGCAGTCCGGCACGGGACGCAGGCGCGACAGCGCCTCGCGCATGGCGAGGCGCGTGGCTTCCAGGATGTTGACGCGGTCGATGACCTCGGGCGGGATCTCGGCCACGGCCGTGGCGATGGCGCTCGAGCGGATGGCCTCGGCGGCGCGCTCGCGCTCCGGGGCCGTCAGGCACTTGCTGTCGTCCACTCCGGGGACGAGGCAGCGGCAATCCATGATCACGGCGGCGGCCACCACAGGACCGGCGAGCGAGCCGCGGCCCACCTCGTCCACCCCGGCGATCAGACCGTAGCCGCACCGGGCGAGACCCTCCTCCAACCCGCGCAGCAGGTGAAGACGGTAGGCCTCGACGAACAGCTCGATCATCGCCCGGGCTGGCTGGGCCGCCCTGCTCACGCTACTCCTTTCGCGTGCCCGCCGGCACCGGCTCTACGAGGACGACCGGCCCTGGTCTTCCCGGCGCTCGTCGATCCGGGCGGCCTTGCCGCGCAGATTCCGCAGGTAGTAGAGCTTCGCGCGGCGGACACGGCCGCGGCGGATCAGCTCGATCCTGTCGACGTTAGGGGAATGCAGGGGGAAGATCCTCTCGACGCCAATGCCGCCGGAGATCTTGCGGACCGTGAACGTCTCCCGGGTCCCGCCGCCACGGCGGGCGATCACGACGCCCTGGAAGACCTGGATCCGCTGCTTGTCGCCCTCGACCACGCGCACGTGGACGCGGACGGTGTCCCCCGGCTGAAACTCGGGCTGGCCCTGCCGGATGTACACACTTTCGACCTGATCCAACTGGTTCATTGCTCACCTCGCAAACCTGACGGACCGCCCAAAGGGGGGACAATGCCGTCATTATTTCCATTTCAGAATGGCCGCGCAAGCGGCCGTTCAACTTTTCCTCGCCTCGAGCGCCTCCAGATCCCGTCTTTGCTCCCGGCTCAACCCAGCCATCACCTCCGGCCGCTTCAGCAGGTCCGGGCGCTTTTCCACGGTGGCCCGCAACGCCTCGCGCTCCCGCCAGCGGCGGATCTTCGCATGGTCTCCCGAGGTCAGCACCTCCGGGACCGCCAGACCCTCCACCACCGGCGGACGCGTGTAGTGCGGGTGGTCCAGCAGGCCGCCGCGGAAACTGTCGTTCTCGACCGAATCCGCGAGCCCTACCACCCCCGGCACCTGGCGCGACAGCGCCTCGATCAGCACCATGGCGGGCAGCTCGCCGCCCGACAGCACGTAGTCGCCGATCGAGACCTCCTCGTCTACCACCGTCTCCCGCACCCGCTCGTCGATCCCCTCGTAGCGCCCGCACATCAGCACCAGGTCGCCC
>CAXTNS010000005.1:32808-33060 GCA_964245465.1 uncultured Thermoanaerobaculia bacterium | reverse complement strand
CGAAGGGTTCGAAGGGCGCTTCCCCATCAACTGAGTCCTTCCTCCGCCACCTTCCGGCGCAGATCCGCGATCCACTCCTCGGCTTCCCGGCGGCGTGCGGCACCCAGGGCAGCCCCTCGGGGCGTGCGGTAGCGCTCGGCCGGCGGGCCGGGATCGAGCTGGCCGAGAGCCCGGGCCAGGGCCGTCCGCTTCTTGCCCGCGGCCATCAGCCGCTTCACGGCGGCGAGGGTCCCCGCTGATTCCAGCAGCAGG
>CAXTNS010000005.1:29387-32798 GCA_964245465.1 uncultured Thermoanaerobaculia bacterium | reverse complement strand
TCTTCTTCAGGACCGCGAGGGTCTTCACGGAACCGCCCGAGACCCGAGCGCGCCCGCCGCGTCAGGTCGTCCGGGAGATCGAGACCGCGCAGGAACAGGTCGAGCCGCCCCCCGGCCCCGAGCGAGCCCAGCCGGTCCACGGCGCCATGGAAGAGGAGCAGCAGCTCCAACAAGTCCTCCTCCACTTCGACACCCTCTCGAAGGGCGGCCAGTCGGAAGCGCAGCCGATCCACGCGATCGAACGTCTGGACGCCGTCGAGCCCGGCATACAGGGGCTTGACGAACTGCTCGATCCGCTGGCGAGCCTCCGGCGTCACCGGCGGCTGACCTCCACGTAGAGCCGCTCCAGACGCTCGGGGGTCAGGTCGCGGAGGCTCTCGACCACCACGTCCGCCTCGCGCAGGCGGGTGGCCGGATAGGTGTGGGCGACGCCGAGGGTCGGGAGCCCCACCTCCGCGGCGGCGGCGAGGCCGGCCGGGCTGTCCTCCACGGCGAGCACCTCGTGGGGATGGAGCAGGCGCTCCGGCAGGGGCGGCTGCGAGTTCAGGGCCTCCAGGGCCCGCAGGTATCCCTGGGGGTCGGGCTTGCCGGCCTCGACGTCCTCGGCCGTCACCAGCACCTTGAAGGGGTCCAGGATCCCGGCCTGCCGCAACGCCCCTTCGACCTCCTCGCGCAGGGCGCCGCTCACCACGCCCAGCATCGTGCCCCGGGCGGCCAGGCTCCGCACCAGCTCGACGGCACCGGGGAAGAAGGGATAGCCGCTCCGGCGGATGCGCTCCTGGTAATAGCTGGCCTTGCGGGCGATCAGCCGCATCAGCCGGGGGACCGTGGCAGCCTCTCCCGCCGCTCCAAGCACGGCCGCGAAGCAGGCGCGGTCGTCGAATCCCAGGTAATGGGCGTAGTAGTCCTCGGCGGACAGGGAGATCCCCTCCTCGGCGAGCACCCGCTGGAAGGTCTCCAGGTGGATCGGCTCGTCGTCCACCAGGACGCCGTTGAAGTCGAAGAGGACGGCCCGCAGCACGCCTGGATCATATCCCGGTGAGCCGGACCGGAATTGACATCTCCCCGTACCGCCGCTATCGTGGAAATGCTCCGGGCTCCGTCCCGGTTGAAGGAGTCATGATGGAAAACACCGAGCAGGTCCAGAGCCAGCCGATCGAGTCCCAGCCGCCCCAGGAGGATTTCCCCATCACCCTGACCAAGAAGGCGGTCGACATGGTCAAGATCACCCGCGATCAGGAGGGGATCGACGCCTCCCACGGGCTCCGTATCGCGGTGCGCGGCGGCGGATGCAGCGGCTTTGAATACGCCCTCGACTTCGAGAGCGAGGCGCGGGAGAACGACTGGGTCTATGAGCAGAGCGGTCTCACGATCTACGTGGACGCCGTGAGCGCCCGTTATCTGCAGGGGACGAACATCGACTACGTCCTCGGCTCGACGGGAGCGGGGTTCAAGTTCAACAACCCCAACGCCAGCGGCACCTGCGGCTGCGGCTCCTCGTTCGCCGTCTAGAATCAAGCTGAGCCACCGCCAGGTGGAATGAAGAGGAATGAGAGGCCGGAGGGTCAGCCCTCCGGCCTTTCGCTATTTGACCTCAACCAACAGGGGCAAGCGGCAGATCCCGCACCTCGGCCGTGCCGCCGTCCGGCAGTTCGAGCCGGGTCCCGGGCTCAGCCCCGCGGCGGTGGAGAATGGCGAGGCCCGCCGGAAGGCCCAGGGCGATCGATTCGACGACGGTCGTGACCGTCCCCACCTCGCGTCCCTCGAAAAGGAGGGGCGTGTCTGGAGCGGGCGCCGCCGTCTCGAAGACGAGGCCGCGGAGGTTCTTCTGCACCCCGCCGCGGTAGTGGATGCGGGCCACCACCTCTTGGCCGAGATAGCACCCTTTGGTGTAGCTCACTGCCTCCTCGGCGCCTGTCTCCTGGGGGAAATTGTCCGGTCCGAAATCGCGCCCGAAACGGGGGATACCCGCCTCGACACGCAGGATCTCCAGAGCCTCGGAGCCCACCGGCCCAACGCCCGGGATCTCCAGGAGCTGCTCGGCGAGAGGCTTGATGATCGAGGCCGAGACCCACAGCGCCCAAGCCTCGGCGCCCATCCGCCCCGCCCGCTGAAGCTCCACCTCGGTACCGTGGACCATGGACCGCCGGTGCCGCCAGTCGCCCGGTGCCGGCAACTCGGCTCCACCCAGGGCCTCCGTGGCCCGGGGTCCCACGAGGCAGAGCGGCATCATGTCCGCGAGCCCCCGCACCTCGACCCGGTCGACCAGGACGTACTTCCTGAGATGGCTGGCGATCGCCTCTTCCTGGCCCGCGCCGACCTGCAGCCAGAGCCGGTCCTCATGAGCCAGCACCACGACGTCCGAGAGGATGCGGCCCTGGGGATTGGTGAAGAAGCCGTAGGCCCCCTCGCCGGGAGCGAGGCTCTTGACGTCGCAGGTGACGTAGGCGTTCAGGAAGCGGAGGCGGTCGGCGCCGAGGACCTCGAGCCGGTCCGTCGAGGATCGGTCAACGAGGCCGCAACCCTCGCGCAGGGCGCGGTACTGTCTGGCAAGCGTCGTCATAGACCTCAGTCTACAATCGCCAGCCATGAGCGAGACCGTCCCCTTCACCCTGGAAACCAGCTCCGGCCCCCTGCATGGGCTTGTGGACCTGCCGGACACCCCTGGCGAGCGCCCCACGGTGGTGATCTGCCATGGCTTCAAGGGCTTCATGGAGTGGGGGTTCTTCCCCTATCTGACGGCCCTGCTGGCCGAGCGGGGGTTCGTGACCGTCCGCTTCAACCTCTCGGGCACGGGCATGCGGCCAGGGGATGAGCTGGTGACGGACCTGGACGCCTTCCGCGACAACACCTACCGCCGGGAGCTGGCGGACCTGCTGGCCATCCTCGAAGCCACCGGCGAGACCCTCGCGCCCGGCCGGGTGGACCGCGGCCGGATCGGCCTTTTCGGCCACAGCCGCGGCGGTGGCGACGCGATCCTCGCCGCCGCCCGCCCGCCTTGGCGGGAGAGGCTGCGCGCCCTCGTCACCTGGGCGTCCATCGCCACCGTGGACCGCTTCGGCCCGGAGCAGAAGGCGGAGTGGCGCCGCCAGGGCGAGATGCCGGCGGTGAACTCCCGCACCGGCCAGCGGCTGGCCCTCGGGCTGGGACTGCTCGCCGAAATGGAAGAGCAGGCGCCCGAGCTCGATGTCCTCGCCGCCGCCGGGACCCGCCGTGTCCCCTGGCTGATCGTCCATGGCGCGGAGGACGAAAGTGTCCCAGCGGACGAAGGGCGGCGCCTCGCGGAACAGGCGAACGGCGAAAAAGAGCTGCTGGTGATTCCGGGGGCCAACCACACCTTCGGCAGCCGCCATCCTTTCGCAGGCCCTACGCCGCAACTCGTGCAGGCGCTCAACGCCACCCAGCGCTGGT
>CAXTNS010000005.1:0-29377 GCA_964245465.1 uncultured Thermoanaerobaculia bacterium | reverse complement strand
AGCGCTGGTACCGGTCCCACCTGTAATCCGATCCGTTCCTGGTTTCCGGAATCCTCCCGAGATTTCCGGGCCATTTTCTTGTCCTGGATTTCCGCCCTCCGGCAACCTTACTTGATGAAGGTCTGAGGGTATTTGGCAGACCCTTTGGGAGGAATGACATGGCGGACGATCACTTCTCGCGGCAGACCGTACTGTGTTTTCTACAATCCGAGCTCTCCAGGGATGAAACTCGGGACTTTGTTCGGCATTTGTTGCGACAGTGCCCCGAATGCTCCCGGCTGGTTCAGGAAGTCTCGCAAAGGCAGGACTTTCGATTTCTGATCCGAGATCTCGAAGACTCGGCTTTACGATGCGATCCGGATCCTTACAAGCAAATCCTTCGAAGGACATTCCGTACCCTCGAGCAGGAGGCCAGGGATGGTCCAGCTCACCACCGCCGGGCGAGCTTGAGATAGCATTCCCTCATCAGGAGGACGCCAATGGACCCGCATTTCGATGGGGTGATCTTCAAGACTCACGCCGGGGAGCTGATCCGCCGCATACGCCGGCCCTTCCCCCCGTTTGCCGTGGTGGACGCGCGCTGGCGTGGCGAGTTCGAGGAGGGACACATTCCGGGCGCGTTCCCGGCCGGTCCCAACGGGCCTGCCGCCCTGCCGCCGGGGACGACGGAGCACACCGAGCTCTTCGTGATCGGCAGCAGCCCGGAGGATCCGGCCCTGCGCCCGGTGAGCCTCGCCCTGCGCCGCCTGGGAGCCCGCCGCGTGGTCGAGGTGACCGGCGGCATGGTGGAGTGGAAGCTGGCGGGCGGACCGGTGGAGACCGGCTCTACCTCTCCGGCCCGGGCGACCTAGACCCGGGCGACCTAGAGCAGCCCTTCCGGAGCCGCGAGGAGGTCGGGCACGACCCAGTCGGCGCCGGCCGCGCGGAGCCTTTCCGCGGGCGTGCGGCCGGTCGCTACGGCAAGGCAGGGGATGCCGTGAGCCTGGGCACAGGAGACGTCGTGGACGCTGTCCCCCACGATCAGCGTCTCGGCGGGCTCGAAGCGGCGGCCCACGGCCCGTTCCGCCCGGTCGAGCGCCACGGGCGGCAGATCCGAACGGTCCACGCCGTCGCAGCCGAAGGCCCCGAAGTCGAAGAACCGGTTGAGGTCGAACCGCGAGAGCTTGGCCCGCGCCCCCGGCTCCCAGTTGCCGGTGAGGAGGGCGAGCACCACGTCCTCGCGCGCCGCAAGCCTCGCCAGCGTCTCCTCCACCCCGGGCAGGAGGCGCATCCCCCGCCGGTCCAGGGCTCCAGACAGCCGCTCGATGTACAGCTCCCGCATCCGGGGCAGCTTCTCCCGCGCCTCCCGCTCCGGAACGCTGGCCGCCATCATCAGATCGAGGACGATCCGGGGGTCCGTCCGCCCCGCGAAGTCATAGCCGTCCACGTCGCCCGCCGTACCGAAGACCTCGACCAGCGCCGAGGCGAAGAGGGGCCGTACCTGGGGACCGCAGTCGAGGAGAGTGCCGTCGATGTCGAACAGGACCAGCTTCATCAAGCTACCGGGATCTACCGCCATTTCGGCGGCTTCTTCGTCTCCAGGAAGGGGGCGAGGCCGTGGTGGCAGTCGGCCGGGGCCCGGGCCGCTGCGTTGACCTCGGCGGCCAGGGTCATGGCCGCGCCCAGCGGCTTGCCGACTACGTCGAGAAGCTGGCGCTTGGTGCGGGCGATGGACTCGGAGCTGCCGGACTCCAGGATCTGCGCGGCGAGGGCCTCGCCCGCCGTCCGCAGGTCCCCGGCGGGCACCACCCGGTTCGCGAGGCCGATCTCCAGGGCCTTGCGGGCGTCCAGGAGCTGGGGATTGAGCAGCAGCTCGCGGATGTCCGAGCCCTTGAGCCGCAGGGGCAGATAGGTGGCGACCAGCGCCGCCACGAAGCCGATCCTCACCTCGCTGTAGAGGAACTTGGCGTCCTCGGCCGCCACCACAAAGTCGTGGGCCGTGGCGAGGCCGCAGCCGCCCGCCACGCAGGCGCCGTGGACGAGGGCGATCGTCAGCGCGTCCTGCCGCAGCACGGAAGCGAAGAGGTCCCGCAGGCGCAGCGAGTCCTGGAGGTTCTCCTCGTGCCCGGCGTCGCGCAGCGAGCGCAGGTGCTCCAGGTCCGCTCCAGCCGAGAAGTTCCTGCCGGCCCCGGAGAGCAGGATGGCCCGCACCCCTTCCCGGCGCCAGTCGCGGCCGTAGAGCTCCGTGATCTCCCCGATCATGGCCGGTGAGAGCGCATTGGCCCGCTCCGGGTCGTTCAGGGTGACCCAGAGGAGATCTCCTTGCCTCAGGACTTCAATCCGCGCGCTCATCGTAGGGCCACAGATCCTCGGGGAGATCGATATCCATCTCCAGCAGGCCTTGGGCGTGGGTCTTGCCCTGGGCGTCGTTCTTCAGGCTCTCGGTGCCGCCGCCCCCCAGCGAGTCGTGGAGAATGAAGTTGAGCGCCAGGATGTTCGGCAGCTCGAAGCGCTCGACTTTGCCGCGGCAGACCTCCCGGAAGTGCTCCTTCACGCGCTCGGCCGTGACCTCCCGCCGCAGCACCTCGTAGACCTCCGGCGTGCCGGCGATCAGGCCGACGTTCGAGGCGTCCCCTTTGTCGCCCGAGCGGGCGTGGGCGATCTCGTCCAGTCGAATCCTCATGCTCTTTCCTTTGTCCGCGACAATACAGAAACGATCAGCGCGGCGGTGCCGATCAGAAAAAAGGCCGCCGCAAGAAGGTACACCGTGCGAGGAGACGTGGCCGCGGGGGTGTAGAGCGACGGGAAGACCGCACGGAATCCGAGGTCCAGGATCTCGTGGTGCCTCGACTCCAGCCACGCGAACACCGCGAGCCCGGCCGCCAGGACCGCCGCCAGGAAGGCCAGCAGACGGGGACGCCGGAGGCCCGCGGACAGTCCCCGATGGAGCACCACCACCCAGACCATCCCCACCACCAGGGCCCAGAGGGCGAAGGCCGTGCGGTCCGCGAGGGCGCTGTAGATGAAGCCCAGGAGAAGGATCGGCAGGAGCCCACCGAGGAGGCCGCCATACCAACCGAGGGTGCCGCGGGTAACGGGAGCGAGCGACCGGTTCTCGCTCACACCTCCTCCACGTTGACCCCGATGCGGCTCTCGACCTCTTCGCGGGCCAGGAGCGCCGGCCAGTAGGCCACGATCTCCTGCGGCTTGGGCCGGCCGCCCGCAAAGCCCGTCACCCCCGGCGGGCCGGCGGTCACGAGCGGCGCGATCTCCTTGCCGAACCGTTCCACCTTGGCGGCCTCCAGATGCCGTACGCCGAGCCGCAGCACGACCTCGGGCAGATCCTCCGGCGCGTCGAAGACCCCTGGCAGGCAGGCGCCCGTGCCGAGGAGCTCCGTCTGGCGGTCTTCGGGCGCGAAGACGACGCCTGCCCGCTCCAGCCGTTTCCAGACGATGTCAGCCGCCAGCTCCGCCTTCTCCACCGCCCGCGGCCCTGAGAGCGTGATCTGTCCCGAGGCCTTGTAGCCGGCGAGGTAGGAGGCCGAGACCTTGAGGAACGGCGTGTTGGGCCGACCCTCGATCCCCGAGACCTCCACCCGGTCCTTGCCGTCCTGGCGCACGCGGATAGAGGTGAAGTCGGCCGTCACGTCCGGCGTGATGTAGCCCTTGGGATCGCCCATCTCGTAGACGAGTTGCTCGGAGATCGTATCAACCGTCACCATCCCCCCGGTCCCCTCGTGCTTGGTGACCACGAAGGTGCCGTCCTCCCGCGCCTCGACCACGGGATAGCCGACGTTCCAGAGGTCCGGCACCTCCCAGAAGCGGCTGAAGTTGCCGCCCGTGCACTGGGCGCCGCATTCGATGATGTGGCCGGCGATGGTGCCCGCGGCCATGCAGTTCCAGTCCGCCAGGCTCCAGCCAAACTCGTGGATCATGGGCGCCAGCGCCAGGGCCGTGTCCGTGATCCGGCCGCAGAGCACGATGTGGGCGCCCTGAGCGAGGGCCTCCACCACGGGTCGGGCCCCCAGGTAGGCGTTGGCGCTCATCACCCTATCGACTATGGGCGCCAGCGGCTCGCCCGTATCCATGTTTTTCAACGGATGCCCGGCATCGATCAGCTCTTTGAGGCGCGGCAGGAGGTCGTCCCCCTCGACCACGCCCACCCGCAGACCTTGGACGCCCAACTCCCGCGCCACCTCGAAGATGCGGTTGCGGCACGCCCGCGGATTGAGACCACCGGCGTTGGTCAGCACGCGCACGTTGCGCTCCTTGAGCTCGGGGAGCACCCGGCGGATGAAACCGATGAAGTCCGTGGCATAGCCGAGCTTCGGATTCTTCAGCTTTTGCCGCATCATGATCGACAACGTCACCTC
Source organism: uncultured Thermoanaerobaculia bacterium (assembly GCA_964245465.1). Taxonomy (GTDB): domain Bacteria; phylum Acidobacteriota; class Thermoanaerobaculia; order Multivoradales; family UBA5704; genus DATARR01. The sequence continues at coordinate 25,025 of CAXTNS010000005.1, read as the reverse complement.
GGCCAGATAGTCCATGCCGATGTAGTCGATGGGGCCGCCACGCAGCAGCTCCACGGGCGCGTCGACGTTGTCTCCCCAGAACCCCTGGCCGTTGCCAATCCGGATCGTCTTCATAGAGGCCGGAAGATTAGCATGGGTGTAAAGCTGGGTCCGTCAGGACCGTTGAGGACGGTCAGGAATTTGCATGGACCGTCCAGTGAGAGAGTGAAAGGAGAGTACGTCCTATGGCAAAGAATGGCAAGAAGAGGGATGACGAGGGAACCGGCAGCGATGCCCAGGTCTCCCACGACCAGTTCCTTGAAGGTTTGAACGTGGACCTCGCGCACGAGTATGCGGCGGTAATCCTGTACCGCACCTACGCCAGCCAGGTGCAGGGCCAGTGGCGCATGGAACTGCGCCAGTTCTTCGAGAACGAGATCCCCGATGAGCTCGGCCACGCCCAGATCCTGGCCGACAAGATCGTGTCCTTGGGCGGCACGCCCACCACGGTCCCCGCCGGGGTCAAGTCGGCGAAGGACTCCAAGGAGATGCTCCGAAACGCGTTGGAAGACGAGATCGAGACCATCCAGCGCTATGTCCTGCGCCGCAAGCAGGCCGAATCCTTGGGCCACTACGGCTTGGCCGTCGAGTTCGACGACCTGATCCGCGACGAGACCACCCACCGGGACGAGATCCAGATGATCCTGAAGCGATGGGATACGGGATAAAAAAACAACCGGCCTCCAGGGGTGAGGCCGGAGAGGAGGCTTGACCAGCCCCGCGGAAGGATTCTGAGGTCCGCCGGGGGCCGGTGTGCTCAACGCTCTCAGTCGCCGAGGAGGATGCCGCCGGCCTTCACGTTCGCCTTGATCTTCATGTCCTTCTCCTTCAGTTCAGAGTTTCTCAAGATTGGTTAGTCGCCCATCAAATGGCCGCCGGCCTTCACGTTCGCCTTGATCTTCATGACTGTCTCCTTTCGTGTTGCATTCCTATGATTCAGGCTGTCTCCATGGAGACATACCTAATCCGACATCATGATGCCGCCGGCCTTTACGTTCGCCTTGACTTTCATGGCTTACTCCTTCAGTTCCAGAGTTTGCTTCGAGGTTCAGTCCAACTTAGTCGCTGGCGAGGATACCGCCGGCCTTTACGTTTGCCTTGACCTTCATGGTTGACTCCTGAATTTCCAAAGATTTTTCTGCGAGGTTCCGTTCAGCTTAGTCGCTGAGGAGAATGCCGCCAGCCTTGACGTTCGCCTTGATTTTCATGACCGTCTCCTTCTTGCTGCGCTGCTCGTTGAGCAGCCGGGTTCTTCCCTAACGCGTAAAGCGGTGGCCAAAGCGATCACGCGGTCCAAAAGAATTTTTCAGGCGGGAGCGTGGCAGGAGACCGGCGGGCCTCCACCGTGGGCGGCCCGGAAGGTTTTCAGCCGCTCGCAGGCGGCGATCGTCTTGGGATTGGCAGGCCCCCGGGCGCGGGCGAGGGCCTCGTAGCCGGAGGCCAGGAGTGGTCCGGCCTCCGCCGCACGGCCACGGGCTTCCAGGCAAGCGCCGAGTTGGCTTTCTCCTTCCGCAATCCGGGGATGGCCGGCCGGCAGCACCGCGCGCAGGATTTCGAGACCCTGCCTCAGGAGGGGCTCCGCCTCGGCGGGCGCGCCTCTGGCGAGACGAAGGGTGCCCAACCCCACCAGAGAGGCGCCGACGTCCGGGTGCTTCTCGCCGAGCACCTCGCGGCGAATCGCCAGGGCTTGGCGGGCCAGCGGCTCGGCCGCCGCCCGGTCACCTTGGGCGGCCAGGAGGTTCGCCAGGTTGACGAGCTGGGAGGCGACCCGCGGATGTTTGTCACCGAAGGCCTTGCGGGAGATGCGCAGGGCCTCTTCGTAGAGAGGCCGGGCCGCGGCCAGGTCACCCCGGTCTTCGAGCACCCTGGCCAGGTTGTTGACCGCCATGGCCACCTGCTCGTGCTCGGGGCCGAGCAGCTTCCGGCGCATGGCCAGGGACTGGCGCAGCAGGCGTTCGGCCTCCTCGCTATCACCAGGGCCGTTGCGCAGGGTAAGCACGACCGCCAGGTTGTTGAGCTGAAGGGCGATCTCGGAATGCTCCTCGCCATAGAGGCGATGAGCGATGGCGAGCGATTCGCGATAGCTCTTCTCCGCGCCAACCAGATCGCCGCGCTCGGCTTGCAGGACGGCCAGGTTGTTGAGCTGAGTGGCGATCATGGGGTGGGTATTCCCGAACAGCTTTCGCAGGACTCTTAAGGTTTCTTTGTAGAGGGCCTCGGCCGCCACGAGGTCTCCCTTCAGCTTGACGACGTAGCCGAGGTTGCCCAGGTCCGTCGCCACCTCCTGGTGCTCATTGCCGTAGTGGCGTCGGTTGATGGCGAGCGCCTCCCGCAGCAGCCGCTCGGCCTCGTCGTACTGGGCCTTCGCGGTGAGGACCGTGGCGAGCCCGTTGAGGCTCAGGGCCACGGCGGGATCGTCATTGCCCAGGAGCTTGCGGCGGATGCGAAGTCCCTGGCGCTGCAGAGCTTCGGCGCGGTCCAGGTCTCCCTGGATCTGGACGAGGTTTCCCAGGGCTTCCAGACTCTCGGCCACAGCCGGGTGCTCCTCGCCAAACAGCCGCCGCCGGAGCGCCAGCGACCTCTCCAGCAGAGGGCGGGCGCTGTCGTTCAGCCCCAGGCCTTGATAGGCCTTGCCCATGGTAGCCGCGAGCGCCGCCTGCACCTCCGGCTGCCCCTTCATCTCGGCCATCACCCGGCTCGCCCCCTTGTCGAGCACCTCGCGGGCGGTGACCTCCTCGCCCCGGGCCTCGCTGGGATCCGCCTTGGAGAAGACCTCCTCCAGGAGGCGCGCCACCTCCACGGCCTTGTCGCGCTCGCGGCGGATCTCATCCCGCTGGCGGGCCAGGCGCACCGCCTGCACGGTCATCACCACGGCAAGGACGAGGACGAGGAGGAAGAAGCCAGCGGCGAGACCGACCCCCAGGCGGTGGCGGCTCACGAACTTGGCCACCCGGTACTCCAGGGTCGCGGGCCGCGCGCGGACGGTCAGACCCTCCCGGTAGCGCCGGAGGTCTTCGGACAGCAGCTCGACCGAGGCATAGCGCCGCTGCGGCTCCTTGCGCAGAGCCATGAGCACGATGTTGTCGAGATCGCCGGCCAGCCAGCGGGCCAGCCGACGGTCGCGCGCCGTGGTGGTCCCCAGACCGTCATCTCCGGGGAACAGGGAGCTAATAGCCGTGCTCGGCCGCTCCGGCTCCTGCTCCAGCACCGCCTGCTCGACGGCTCCTATGCGGTCCCCCTCCAGCCGGTAGGGCAGGCGGCCGGTCAGCAGGACGTACAGCAGCACGCCCAGGGCGTACACGTCGGTCGAGGTGGTCACCGGCCTGCCCGCCACCTGCTCGGGGCTGGCGTAGTGCGGGGTCATCAGCCGCTGCCCCGTCAGGGTGGCGGCGGCCTCCGTCAGGTTGGAGCCCTCCAGGAGCTTGGCGATGCCGAAGTCGAGCAGGTGGGGCCGGCCGTCGGCAGTCACCAGGATGTTGGACGGCTTGATGTCGCGGTGGACCACCAGGTTCTGGTGCGCGTACTGGACCGCCGCGCAAACCTCGCGGAAGAGGTCGATGCGGGCGTCGATCCCCAACCCGCTCTGCTCACAGAAGCGGTCGATGGGGACGCCGTCGATGTATTCCATGACCAGGTAGGGAAGGCCGTCTTCCGTGGTGCCGCCGTCGAGGAGGCGGGCGATGTTCGGGTGGTCGAGCGAGGCCAGGATCTGCCGTTCGGCGCGGAAGCGATGGAGCAGGTCCGAGCGGTCCGCGCCATAGCCGAAGATCTTGATGGCGACCTGCTGGCGGTACTCCTCGTCGGCGCGCACGGCCAGATAGACCGAGGCCATGCCGCCCTCGCCGAGCTTGCGCTCCACGCGGTAGGGGCCGAGGCGTTGCCCGACGGCCGAGGACGGCGGCAGGACGGTGGCGCCTGGTGATTGCCCGGCCGGCCGGTCCAGGAAGGTGCCGGCCGCCTCTTCAGCGGCGAGCAAGGAGAGGACCTCCCGCCGCAGCGGCTCGTCGCCGCCGCACAGCTCCGCGAGGCGCGCTTCCCGCTCGGCCCCGGAAAGCGCCTCGACCTCCTCGAAGATCGCCTCGATCCGGCGCCAGCGGTCAGTCGCCATCCGCCACCGGAGCAGCCTCGCCGCCAGACAGATGCCGGTAGAGCCAGGCCCGGGCCACGCGCCAGCGGCGCCTCACGGTGGGATTGGACACTCCCAGGAGAGAGGCGATCTCGTCATGCTCCAGGCCGCCGAAAAAGCGCAGCTCGACGATACGGGCGAGCGACTCGTCGCTCCGGGCGAGCTCGGTGAGGGCCTCGTCGAGAGCCACAAGACTTGCGTCGCGATCCACGGCCACGTCGGCCACTTCATCCCCCAGGAGCTGGCGCACGTCGCCCCCGTGCCGGCGCGCGCCGCGGCGGCGGGCATGGTCGACCAGGATCCGCCGCATCATCTGGGCGGCGATGCCGAAGAAGTGAGCCCGGCTCTGCCAGTCCACCTGACGCTGGTCGATGAGGCGCAGGAAGGCCTCGTGGATCAGGTCATGGGTCTCTAAGGTATGGCCTTCCCGTTCGCGGTTGAGATACCGGCCGGCCAGCCGGCGCAACTCGCCGTAGACCAGGGGCATGAGCCGCTCGAGCGCACGATCGTCGCCCGCCTGCCAATCGGTCAGGAGCTGCGTCACGCCACCTGGAGAAACGTCGCTCACGGGGAGCCCTTCCAATACGGACCGGCGGATTATTGCATGGCGGCATAGCGCCGCGAAAGTCCAGGATCTACGTTTGTAGCACTCCAGTCTTGAAATCCAGGATCTCCGGGTTCATCGCCGCGCAGGCCAGCGAGCGCCCGATCACCGCGCGGGTCTCGGCCGGGTCGATGATGGCGTCCACCCAGAGGCGGGCGGCGGCGTAGCGGGGGTCCATGGCGGCGGCGTAGCGGGCCTTGATCTCGTCCAGACGCCGCTTCTTCTCTTCCTCCGACACCTCCGCGCCTCGGTTCTTGAGCTGGATCGAGAGGAGCGTTCGGCTCGCCTGGTCACCGCCCATTACTGCGATGGACGCCGACGGCCAAGCGTAGACGAAGCGCGGGCCGTAGGCCTTGCCGCACATGGCGTAGTTGCCAGCGCCATAGGAGTTGCCCACGAAAAGAGTGATCTTGGGCACCGTCGAGTTGGCCACGGCGTTCACCATCTTGGCGCCGTCCTTGATGATGCCGCCCCTCTCGGCGCGGCTGCCCACCATGAAGCCGGTCACGTCCTGCAGGAAGAGAAGGGGGATCTTCTTCTGGTTGCACAGCTCGACGAACCGCGCCCCCTTGTCCGCCGAGTCCGAGTAGATGACGCCGCCGATCTGAAGCTCACGGTCGCCCGCGCCGGTGCCCGTCTTCCTGGGGACGATCGAGCGCTGGTTGGCCACGATCCCCACCGCCTGCCCCTCGATCCAGCCCGTGCCGCAGACCAGGGTCTGGCCGTAGGTGGCCTTGTACTCGTCGAATTCGCTGCCGTCGAGCAGCCGGGCGAGCATCTCGTGGGTGTCGTAGGGCCGGGAACGGTCGATGGGCATCAGGCCGTACAGGTCCTCGGCCGGATAGAGCGGCTCGACGGGATCACGCCGGGCGAAGGGCGCCCGCTCTCCCCGGGCGATCTGGGCGAACTGGCTGCGGATCTTCTCCAGGCAGGCGGCGTCGTTGGGATGGCGGTGGTCCACGACGCCCGAGACGTCGCACTGGACGAGGGCGCCGCCCAGCTCCTCGTTGTCGATCTTCTCGCCGATGGCCGCCTGCACCAGGTGGGAACCGGCGAGGAAGATGGAGCCCGTGCCCTCCACGATGTGGGACTCGTCGCTCATGATCGGCAGATAGGCCCCGCCGGCCACGCACGAGCCCATGATGGCCGCCATCTGGAACACCCCCTCGGCCGAGAGCCGGGCGTTGTTGTAAAAGGCCCGGCCGAAGTGCTCCCGGTCAGGGAAGATCTCGTCCTGAAGGGGGAGGAAAACGCCCGCCGAATCCACCAGGTAGACGATGGGCAGCCGGTTCTCGAGGGCGATCTCCTGGGCGCGCAGGACCTTCTTGCAGGTCAGCGGGAACCACGCGCCGGCCTTCACCGTGGCGTCGTTGGCCACCACCACCACCTCCCGGCCGTGGATTCTGCCGACTCCCAGGACCACCCCCGCCGCCGGCGCGCCGCCGTACTCCTGGTAGAACCCTTCGGCCACCCAGAGTCCCAGCTCCAGGAACGGCGCTCCCGGATCGCACAGCGCCTCGACCCGCTCGCGGGCCGTCATCTTGCCCTGGGCGCGCTGCTTGTCCTGCGCCTTCAGGCCGCCACCCAGGCGAATGCGGTCCTCCTGCTCGCGGATCTCCTCGACCTTCCGCCGCCAATGCTCCGCCTGGCGCTCGAACGCATCGTTCCGGTTGACCTTGCTCTCCAGGATCGCCACGAGTCCTCCCCTGTTGGAGGGGGGATTATATGGGCTAGCATCGTTACCTTGATAAGGAGGCTCCTTGAGCCCGACAATCTTCCAAGAGAGGGGATACCGGTTCTTCTTTTTCTCGCGTGAGGAACCACGGATGCACGTTCACATCCACTGTGGACATGGAGAGGCGAAGTTCTGGATGGAGCCTGAGATCGAGTTGGCGCAGAATTACGGTTTGACGTCTACTGACCTGCGAGCCGTTGAAAGGCTGATCAGGGAGCATGAAGATGAGATCAAGCGCGCTTGGCAAGAACACTTCGGACATTGAGGTCACCCATATATCCCAGCACGGCTTCTGGCTCCTCCTTGGAGACCGTGAGCTGTTCCTCTCCTTTGAGGGGTTTCCCTGGTTCCGGGATGCCTCTGTTTCCGCCATTCTGAACGTTGAATGGCCCCAGCCGCATCATCTCTACTGGCCCGACTTGGACGTAGATCTCGCCGTGGAGTCGATCGAGCACCCGGAGCAATACCCCCTGGTTTCGAGAGCATGAAGATCCACCTCCTCGCCTTCGCCAGCGCCGGAGATGCCCTGGGCACCACCGAGACGGAGTTGGAGATCCCTGACGGCAGCCGGGTCGCCGACCTCCGCGAGCGGCTCGATCGGGACCATCCTGGCCTCATCCCCCTCTGGCCCCGGATGGCGATCGCCCTGAATGGCCGGATCGCATCCGCCGATGCCGAGCTCAAGGACGGAGTCGAAGTGGCCCTGCTTCCCCCGGTATCAGGAGGCATCGAGGCGCATGTGGGTCTTGTAGACGAGCCGATCGATACGGGCCAAGCGGTCGCCGCCGTCTCCGGTCCCGGCCGCGGCGCCGTCGTGGTCTTCCTCGGCACGGTCCGGGATCACCACGCCGGCCGTCCCGTCGAGAAGCTCACCTACAGCGCCTACCGTCCCATGGCCCTGGAAGGGTTGCGCCGGATCGTGGCTGACCTCGAAGCCACCCACCAGGATCTGAGGGCGGCGATCGTTCACCGTCTCGGGGAGGTTCCCGTGGGCGAAGCGAGCGTGGTGATCGCCGTCGGCTCCCCCCACCGCGCCGCCGCCTACGAGGCGAGCCGCACCGCCCTGGAGCGGCTCAAGGCGGAGATTCCCATCTGGAAGCGGGAGCACTACGCGGACGGTGAGGCGGCGTGGCGGGAGGAGGAGCCGCTGGTAGGTACCACCTCGATGACCCCACCCCTACAAGGGTAGCTCACGACGGATCCGGAGAGCTGTCGGGGAGATCACAGAGAAGGCACCTTGCATCTCCCGCCCGTGCTCGCGCAAGGATTCTGAGACCAGCTCTGCCTTCCTTTCGGGTGCCCAACCAGCAAGCCGGAGCAAGACCACTCCCCTGCTTGCCTTCCTCTGACGGAACACCAGCTCACCGAAGTCTTTGTCGCCGGTCAGGAGGAGAGCACCGCTCTCGCCGGCCCACTGCAGAACCATGTCGTCCCCGATCCCCGGATCGAGCTCGGCAACATAGATCACCTCGTGTCCGTCTCGACGGAGACATTCGACGATCTGGCGATCGACGCCTTCATCGGCGACGAGCTTCACGCGGCTTTGTCGGGGATGGGATAGACCACATCGGCACGGAGGGCCCGCGCCGCAAAGTCAAAGGCTGCCAGGAGCGCCTCACGGGTCAGGCGAGGATGGGCATCGAGAATCTGCTCCATCGTCTCGCCTGCCGCCAACCTTTCCAGAAGCGATTCAACAGTGATCCGGGTGCCGGCGACAACTGGCTTGCCCATCATCACGGAAGGATCGGACTGGATCAGGCCTCTCTGCACGGAGCCAGTATACCTCGCGCTCCTTGGCTGAAGCGTCTCACTGGCGTAAGCAAGACAGGCCTGGATGTCCTCTGCCGTGATGTGGTCGTATTGATCCAGGATCTGCTCCTTGGTGTAGCCACGTGCCAGCAGATCGATGACCAGCTCCACCGCGATCCGGGTTCCCTTGATCACGGGCTTGCCCACCAGGACACCAGGGTCCACAGCGATGCGCTCACGCCAGTCCATGACATCAGTATATATCCCCGCCTATCCCCCGCTCGCCGCCGCGATGAACGCCGCCACGTCCCGCTTGAGTTGCTCCCTGTCCACCGGGCGGACGTACATCATGTGACCCGCCTCGTAGTATTTGAAGGTCACCCGCTCCTTGTAACCGGGATCGAAGGCGATGTGGTTGAAGGTGTACTCAGTGGCGAAGAAGGGGGTCGCCAGGTCGAAGTAGCCGTTGCCTACAAAGACCTTCAGAGCCGGGTTCTGGCTCATGGCCCGGCGCAGGTCCTCGGCTACGTTGGCGTACTGGTTCTGGGCCTCGCTGTAGTTCCAGGGCCTCACGCGGTCGGTGAGGATCTCGTAGGGGAGGTCGCTCTTGAAGCCGAGATCCTGGCGCACGTAGGAGTTGAAGGTAGCGGTATACGGCCCCTGGATGGCCGCGTAGCTGGGATCGAACTCGTTCTCCTCGCCGGCCGCGTCGCGGTCGATCCCCTTGAAGCGGCTGTCGAGACGGCCCACGGTGGTGCGCTGGTCGCGCATCAATTCCTTGACGAAGGCCTGGATCTCCGGCCGCAGATTCGTCCGTTTGACGAAGTCTACCGAGAGACCCGTATAGCGGGCGACCTTGGCCGCGATGTCGTTCCAGCCCTGCTCGCCGAGGTCGTTGCCCTGCATCAGCGCCGCCGTGTACTCGCCCATGGCGAAGCGACGTGCCTCCTCCACGGCCTTCTGGACGCTGCCCGACTGGAGATCCTGAGGCAGGCGCTTGTGATACCAGGCCGTGGCCGTGTAGGTGGGCAGGAACAGCGGGTAGGGCAGGTCGTTGCCCACGGCGAAGCGGGCCGTCTGGAAGTTGAGGATCGAGGAGATCAGGACGACGCCGTTCAGGTACATTCCATGGCGCTGCTGGAGGAGGTCCGAGAGCCGGGCGGAGCGGGTGGTGCCGTAGCTCTCGCCCGCCAGGAACTTGGGGCTCGACCAGCGGCCATACCGGACCGTCCAGAGGCGGATGAATTCAGCGACGGTCTCCGCGTCTTCCCTGAGACCGTAGAAATTCTTCGGGTCTTCCCCTTCGACGGCCCGGCTGTAGCCCGTGGTGACGGGATCGATGAAGACGAGGTCGGTCACGTCGAGGAGCGACTCGCCGTTGTCGACCAGCCGGTACGGAGGGGGCACGACCTGTCCCGCATCGCCCATCTCCACACGGCGAGGCCCGAAGGCCCCTAGATGGAGCCAGACGGAAGACGACCCGGGACCGCCGTTGTAGGTATAGGTGATAGGCCGCTTGGAAAAGTCGGTGACGCCGTCCCGGGTATAGGCGGTGAAGAAAATGTTGGCCCGGGCCTTGCCGTTCTCCTCCCGGAGCACGAGCGTGCCGGCGGTCGCCGTGTAGCGGATCTCCTTGCCGCCGATGGTGGCCCGGTGCTGGGTCTGGACAATGCTGTCCTCCACCTTGGGCCACTCGGACTTGGGGGTCTTCTCCTCCTTTTTCGTCATACCCTCGTCCGCCATCCTGCCCGGCGGCTGGGCGATGGCGGGGGGGAGGCAGAGGAGGGCGAGGAAGGCGACGGCGAGCCACCGATTTCTTTGTTTTCTCAAGGTTAACTCTCCTTCCAAAGACGGCTGGAAACCCGTCTCTTCGCGGGGAGGATTATCTACGAAGGCACCCTCGCCCGGGTATAAATGCCCGGGCGGGGACGCGACGGCATCCTCAGTACCGCGGCACCGACGGATCCACCTCGGCGCTCCACGCGTCGATCCCACCCGCCAGGTTGATGGCCCGCGAGAAGCCCATCTGGCGCAGGAAGTTGACGACCCGGGCCGAGCGCGCTCCGTGGTGGCAGTGGGCCACGATGGTGTCCGCGGGATCGAGCTCGCCCAAGCGGTCCTGGATCTCCCCCATGGGGATCAGCTTCGCGCCCTCGATGCGGCAGATCTCCCATTCCGGAGGGTTGCGGACGTCGAGGATCGTCACCTGCCGTCCTTCATCGAGCCACTGCTTGAGCTCGGAAACGGACATCTCGAAGGCTTGTTCCACCTTGTCCTCCTGGGGATCGATCCCGCAGAACTGCTGGTAGTCGATGAGCTCGGTCTGCGTGGGGTTCTCCGAGCAGATGGGGCAGTCCGGGCTCTTCCGGAGCTTCAGCTCGCGGAACTTCATCTTGAGGGCGTCGAAGAGGACCAGCCGGCCGATCAGCGGGTCGCCCGCGCCCACGATCAGCTTGATGACCTCGTTGGCCTGAAGCGAGCCGATGATGCCCGGCAGCACCCCCAGCACGCCGCCCTCCGCGCAGGAGGGGACGAGCCCCGGCGGCGGCGGCTCCGGGAAAAGGCACCGGTAGCAGGGCCCGCGAGCCCCCCAGAACACCGAGACCTGCCCCTCGAAGCGGAAGATCGAGCCGTAGACGTTCGGCTTGCCCAGCAGCACGCAGGCATCGTTGACGAGATAGCGGGTCGGGAAGTTGTCCGTGCCGTCCACCACGATGTCGTAGTCCTCGAACAGCTCCAGGGCGTTCGAGGAGTCGAGGCGCGTCTCGTGGGGGACGATCTCGATGTGGGGGTTGATGTCCCGCAGCCGCTCGGCAGCCGCCTGGATCTTGGGCCGGCCCACGGAAGAGCGGCCGAAGAGGACCTGCCGGTGCAGGTTGCTCTCGTCCACCACGTCGAAGTCCACCATCCCCAGCGTGCCCACTCCGGCGGCGGCGAGGTAGAGCCCCAGGGGGGAGCCCAGGCCGCCGGCGCCGATCGTCAGCACCTTGGCCGCCTTGAGCTTCTTCTGCCCCACGGTCCCGACCTCGGGCAGGATCAGGTGGCGGCTGTAGTGGCGGATCTCGCCCGGCGACAGGTCCGGCAGCTCCTCAGTGACTGCGGGGGCCTGACCCTTTTCGAGCGCGCTCACTCCCCCCGCAATGGAGGGGATGATCGAGAGGGTGTCGCCGTTGGACAGCCGGGTCCCGTCCTTCTCGAGATGCCGCACGTCCTCATCATTCAGGAAGACGTTGACGAAGCTGCGCAACGCGCCGTCGTCGGTGAAGAGGTGGCGCTGGAGCGAGGGGTGGCGGCGGGTGAGGTCCTGCATGGCCTCGCCGACCGTGGCGCCCTCGACCTGGACTTCGCCCTGATCCCCGGTGAACCGGCGCAGGGGAGTGGGGATGTGGATGGTGACGCTCACTTCGCATTCTCCTTCTCGAGGGCCTCTTCCTCGAACCTTTCGCGGTCATCGGAGAGGCGCCAGCTCCGGGTTTCGGCCACCTTGCCGCCCGCCACGGAGACGATGACGTAGGAAAGCCCCGGCCACGCGTGCTCGCGGTCGAACTCGCTCGGCCGCGCCGGATGGTCCGGGTGGGAATGATAGTAGCCGACGACGTCGAGCCCCGCGGCCCGGGCCTCCTTGTGCGCCGCGAGCACCGTCTCGGGATGGATCAGGAACCGGTTGTGCCGGCTGTCCTGCCGCTCGTTGTCCACGGACAGGACGCGCTCGACGACGGTCTCTTCTTCAACAGTCCGGCCGATCAGGAAGCCGCAGCACTCCTCGGGATAGCTCGCCTCGCCGTGGCGGCCCATCCTCTCCAGGTCCTGGGGCGAGACGAGGACGCGGCTCAAGCGTCCTCCCAGAAGCGGTCGGACAGGTACTTGTCCGCGCCGTCGCAGAGGACGGTGACGAGCACCCCCTCCTCCAGCCCGGACGCCACGTCGAGCGCCGCCGCCACGTTGCAGCCGGACGAGACGCCCACGAGGAGACCGGCCTCGCGGGCCAGCCGCTTGACCATGGCATGGGCCCTCTCCGCGGCCAGCTCCAAGGCCTCGTCCGCCAGCGCCGGGTCGTAGATGGGCGGAACGATGGCTGAGGCCATGTGCTTCATCCCCTCCAGACCGTGGAACGGCGAGTCGGGCTCGACGGAGATCAGCCGGATGCCGGGATTCGTCTCCTTCAGATATCGGCCGACGCCCATGAAGGTGCCGCTCGTGCCGAGGCCGGCGACGAAGTGGGTGACCGTCCCGCCCGTCTGCTCCCAGATCTCGGGGCCGGTCGTGCGGTAGTGGGCCCGCCAGTTCTCGGGGTTCGAATACTGGTCCAGATAGGCCCAGCGCTCCGGCTCCCCGGCTACCAGCCGCCGGGCTTCCAGGATGGCTCCGTCGCTGCCTTCCATGGGATCGGTGATCCGCAGCTCGGCCCCATACGCCCTGAGGATGCGCTTGCGCTCGGGGCTCGCGCTCCCGGGCAGGCACAGGGTGACCGGGATCCCCTTGGCCGCGCCGATCATGGCGTAGGCGATCCCCGTGTTCCCGGAGGTGGCGTCGAGCAGGCGCCGGCCGGCCGCGAACAGCCCCCGCCGCTCGGCGTCCTCCACCATGGCGAGCGCGGGCCGGTCCTTCACCGATCCCCCCGGGTTGGCGTGCTCGGCCTTGGCGTAGAGCCTCACTCCCGGCTTGCCCGTGAGCCCCGAAAGGTCGAGGAGCGGGGTGCCGCCGATCAGCTCCAGGATGCCGGCTGGCCGGCTGCGAGTGGCAGGTTTTTCCAGGGTGAGCGGCATCGCTCGATCAAGCTAGCACAATCCCGCATGTATCCTTATCCGCGGAGGCGGCATCCAAGGAGGGAGAGGAGAGCCATGGACGACACCCCACATACCGGCAACGACCGGGTCCCCCCGGGCCAGTACGTCACCAACAAATGGCCCGTCCTCACCTACGGCCGCACCCCGTCGATCCAGCCGGAGAAGTGGACCCTGCGGATCTTCGGTCTCGTCGCCGAAGAGAAAACGTTCTCCTGGAAGGACTTCCAGGCCCTGCCCCGCGTCCGCGTCACGGCCGACTTCCACTGCGTCACCCGCTTCTCCACCCTGGACAACGGCTGGGAGGGGGTGGCGACCCGCGAGCTGATCCGGCATGTCCGGGTCGATCCCGAGGCCTCGCACGTCATGGTCCACTGCTACGGCGGGTACACGACCAACCTGCCGCTGGAGGACTTCCTCTCGGAACGGTCCCTCCTGGTGGACCGCCACAACGGCAATCCCCTTCTGGTGGACCACGGAGGCCCGGTGCGCCTCATCGTGCCCCACCTCTACGCCTGGAAGAGCGCCAAGTGGGTGAACGGCATCGAGCTGATGAATGAGGACCGCCGCGGCTTTTGGGAAGAGAACGGCTACCACACCTACGGCGATCCCTGGACAGAAGAGCGCTTCAGCTCCCAGGAGACCCACGACGCCTACCAGGTGCGCCGCCGGGCCAAGGAGTTGGGAATCGTGCCGGAGGAGTGAACGGCGCTAGAATCCAATCCATGAAAGTCACTGCGTTCGAGGGAATCGTGGAGAACGGTCAGGTCCGGCTGCCGGTTAGTATCCACCTACCGGAGAAGGCCAGAGTGTATATCGTCGTTCCCGATGCTGAGGTGCCCTCGGCAGCCTCCATGGGAGGCCAGCCCTCCTCTCGGCCGACTCTCAAGGAGTTGCTCCTCGCCGATACGCCACGTGCCGAGATCCCGATCGCTCCACGCCGCCAGTGGCGTCGGCGGCCGCCTGAAGAGCTCGAATAGCCCTTATGTACCTCCTCGATACCAATGTCATCTCGGAGCTTAGACGGTCCCGGCCCCATGGCGCCGTTGTCGCTTGGCTCAAAGCAGTTGCCGACCACGACCTTCACTTGTCTGCTGTAACTCTGGGCGAGCTCCAAGCAGGGGTCGAGATGACCCGCGAGCAGAATCCGGACAAGGCCGCCGAGATTGAGTCGTGGATCGACCAAGTGGCAAAGACTTGGAACGTCCTGCCAATTGACGATCGGACTGCTCGCATCTGGGCAAAGCTTATACATCGGCGTTCCGACGATCTGTTGGCCGATGCGCTCATCGCAGCTACCGCGATCAACCACAATCTGGTGGTCGTAACGCGAAATGTCCGGGACTTCACACCCTTTGGAACTGAGATCCTCAATCCGTTTGAGGCGAGTTGATCTCCTTCCGCCCCTACACCGGCACCGGGACCACCAGCGACGCCACGATCGAAGCCGCCGTCAGCACCAGGCAGATCAGCGCCAGGGCGAGGTCGTTGCCCCGCTCCGGCCGCCGGGGATCGACCAGCAGGCTGGCCAGATAGCCGCCCGCGAAGCCGCCGAGGTGGGCCCAGTTGTCCACGCCGCGCATCAGGAACCCGAAGGCGATCATGAAGATAGCGTAGCTCCAGGCCTGCCGTCCCAAGGTGCCACTGCCGGTGCGCCGCCCGTAGTGGACGAGAGCCCCGAGCAGACCCAGGATGGGTGCCGAAGCTCCCACCGTGAGCCCCGCGCCACTGAAGAACGGCAGCACCAGCCCGATCGAGCTGCTGACGAAGAAGCCCACGATCGAGGAGACCGTGTAGATGACGACCATCCGCCCGGCACCATACAGCTCGGCCGCCTCGGGTGCCAGGAGCCGGATCCAATAGAGGTTGAATCCGATGTGCAGCAGGCCCGCGTGGAGCCAGCCCGCGGAGAGGACCGTCCACCAGCGGCCGAAAGCCCAGACGGGATACCGGCCGGCCGCCCCGAACCGCAACAGGCTTTCCTGGCTGGGCATACCGATCGAGAGGAGCCCGCCCATGCGGATGCCCTCGGGATCGACCACGAGCATGGCGATATAGAGGAAGGCCGTGCCCACGATGACCACCTGGACGAATCCCAGGTCTTGGCCGAGCTTGCGGAAGACGGCGGTGAGCCCCCACATCCCGGGGTTCTTGCGCCCGCAGTTCCAACAGACGTCGTCGTTGACCCCGACCAGCTTGCCGCACGACGGGCAGAGGATGGAGCCGGTCCGTTTGCGCTGGAACATGGCGGGTACTTTACTCCAGGCCGGTCCGGCTCCTCGAACATTGTTCTCCTGCCTGGATCAATTCCTCAACCCCTGAAACAGCCGAACGGCGCCAGGAATGACGTTCCCACCGTCCAGACAATGTTCCGGCACTCCAATCATTGTTCAAGCCCCCCAAACATTGTTTGGACCACGGAAACAAATTAAAGTCTAGATTAGCCGTATTTGACGAAAATTTCTCTTGACATGTTGACTCTTCACGTCTAATACTCTCCCTGTCGTTGGCATTACGGGCAATGTCGCCACCAGGACCAGAGGAGAAGGATGGATGAATAAAAACCGTGGGCCGCCGGGGAGCCGGAATCCAAGAGCCCATCAAACACAGACTGTCGTTCAACCTGAACACCGAAAGGAGAAAGTATGAGAAAAGCACAGGCGTTTGCCAAAAAGATCACGGAGTGGGTGCTGTTCATCACCAACGTCAGACCGCATCTGCCGGAGATGCCGTTCCTCCAGGAGATCGTGACCGAGCTCGATGGTCTGGTCATCGAGGCCAGGTCCCTTGACAGCGAGCAGGAGGAAGCACGCGGGCGGCTGCAGGACGTTGTCCATCGGCGGCAGGATCTCGAGAAGCGCGGCGAGACCCTGCGGCGCCGGGCGGCCTCCCATCTCAAGGGGAGCTTCGGCTTCACCAGTGATGAGCTCGTGAAGTTCGGGCTCCGCCCCCGCAAGACGGGACCCCGCGGGCCGCGCGTGAGCAAGACCCCGGCTGCCCAGACTCCCAAGCCTTAGTCCATCCCATTTCCCCGGAGGGGCGGCTCCCGTGGGCCGCCCCTTTCGGGCAATTCGTGTTCCTTGGAAACTGAATCCGACGCCGGATCCTCGGGGCCGATCGAGTTGGGGGAGGATCCGGTCGTCATATTTCTAGACCTGCATCGGCGGCTCCTTCGTGTCCGGATCGCGGCGGGCCGGCTCGTCCTCGGGAGCTTCCGAAGGGTCGTCCACGGGCGGCTGCTCCAGGGGAGACTCGTCGGGATCGTCCAGCGGCTCGTCCCGTTTCGGCTGGTCGTCCGGCTCGCGCGGGTCGCGGTCGCGGCGGGGGTCTTGAGGGTCCCAGGGACTGGCGATGAGGGAATTTGGCAAAATCAGTACCTCCTTGCCCGCTATCCAGCAAGGATCGGGCCTGGGAAGGCCCCGTTCTTGCACAACTTGGCCCGCCATGGCCCCTCCACTCAGCTCCGAATGGCTCCGCCAGATCATCTGGCTCGTGCTGCTGGCGATTCCCATCGCCTGCGTGGCGTGGACGGTCACGCACGAGGAGATCTTCCGCGAGCCGCGTGACTACTGCGTCGAGAAATCCAAGAGCTCCCGCGGCCTCTTCGCCCGGAAGTTCTTCTACCTCTTCACTTGCGAGTACTGCTTCAGCCACTACGTGACGATCTTCTTCCTGATCCTCACCCGGTACCGGCTGCTGCTCGACGACTGGCGGGGGTATCTCATCGCCTTCTTCGCCCTGGTGGCGATCGCCAACGTCTACATGAGCTCCTTCGGCCGGCTGCGGCAGGAGGTCAAGACGGAGAAGCTGACGGCGGAGAAGAAGGAGATCGAGTTGGAGGAGGTGAAGTCGAACGGCCTCTCACCCTCCTAAGAGCCTACGTGCCAGGAAATTTA
Organism: uncultured Thermoanaerobaculia bacterium; assembly: GCA_964245465.1. Classification (GTDB taxonomy): domain Bacteria; phylum Acidobacteriota; class Thermoanaerobaculia; order Multivoradales; family UBA5704; genus DATARR01. The sequence goes on along the minus strand of CAXTNS010000005.1, from coordinate 8,092 downwards.
CACACCACCTCTCCCGCTCAGAGAGGAGGACTTCAGGAACAACTTCGGCCTAATTCGTCTCGACTACTGGGTAGTTCAAGCTGTTTCGAGAGTCACTTGCAGAAAATCTCTAATCCGGCCTGGAACCTTCACGATCCTTTTCACCGTAATTTTGTAGCGGCCTCCCTTGTAGTCGAAGACCTTTTGCTGACCGAGTGGCATCGTAAGCTGCATTGACTCGGAGCCTTCCTCCTTGACGACCACGTCAATCGCATTATTTGGGTTGATACGCTGGAGCTTTACGGTGAGACCGACTCCCGGAATCACATCCTCTTGCCCCTCCCGCAAAACGACCGAGCTAAGAGCCTGCCGCTCCAAGTCTGTAATTCGTGACTCCAGCCGATCGAAACGGCTGTCGACGCTCGTCAGCTTGGCACTGAGATCCTCTCTGGTAGCCTTACGTCCGACCTGCTCTTCGAGTTCCGAGAGGCGCTGACCGAGAGACTGGGCTCGGACTTCTAGGTCAGAGACGTTTTGGACGGAGTTGGTGAGTTGGGTCAACCGGCTGGTCTGCTGGGTCAAGCGGTCATTGAGCTGCTCCCTCGTCTCCGCAAGTGCTGTCTGCACCTGCTGCTGTGCCTGCTGCTGGGTCTGTATGCGAGACTCAGCCTGCGCTAGCCTAGTGCCGACATTGGCGAGTGCCTGTAGCTTGCTATCTGCCTCGCCGAACCTTGCCTCCAGACTCGAGAGCGTCGCCTTGAGGCCGGAGATCGCCTCCGCGTCATTCCTCTCTGTGGTCTGGACCGACTCTTCCAGCTTCGTGACCCGTTCCTGCTGAGCGGCAACGAACTTTGTGAAGGGAATTGTCTTCCCATCCTCTTGGAAGGAGTCGAACATCTCATCCAGACGCTCGACCTTCGCCGCCACCTGTTGGTAGCCCACGAGCTCGCCCTTCAAGGAGGCGATCTGCCCCTGAGCCTGCTGCAAATCCTGGTCCTTCTGCCGGATCACCCCCTGCTGCTGGTACAGTCCCCAGGACAATCCGGCACTCAACAGGAAAAAGACGCTGAGAAAGATCGGGATCAAGGGACGACCGCCATGAGCTTCGCCGCGGATCGAAGACAGATTCTTCTCTGGAGAAGAGGAAGGGGGACTCGCAGTCGTCATAGGCTCATCTCCGCAGGCTTGCCCTGTCGTTCAGACGCTCAACCGAAATTACGACGGTTATAATTCTAGCACGCTGGGAATAGCCATCTACTCGGAGAGCCAGAACCGCATGGGCGCAGAAGTCGACGTTTTTCTAAGCCATAACAGCCGCAACAAGGACGAGGTCCGGGAACTCTACAAGATCCTGCGTCGACGCCGGATCAAGCCGTGGTTCGACGAAGAGGATCTCCATCCGGGTGCTGACTGGCAGCGGGAGATTGAAAATGCCGTAACCTGCGCTCGCTCAGCCGTGGTGCTGGTTGGTCGGGATGGTTTCGGCCCTTGGGAAGAGCTGGAAATGCGAGCCCTCCTCAATGAGCATGTCGACCAGAACAAGCCTGTCATCCCGGTTCTACTACCAGGGGCACCCCGTCAGCCGGACCTCCCGTCCTTTCTCAGCCTGTTTACCTGGGTCGATCTGCGTGATGGGATCTCCGGCCGTAATCTCGAGAGGCTGATCTCGGAAATCCGGGGGAAGCGGCCACCGAGGCAGAAAGAGGCAAAGCAAGGCTCGACTTCAGCCCCGCTTCAGAATGTCCCATTTTCCCTCGGTGAGTCTTTCCAGGGCCGGGATGCAAACCTGGCGGCTCTCTGGACCGCCTTGGGGGGCGAGAGCTCGGCCCCACTGACCGTGCAGACGAGAGTGCTCCACGGGCTCGGTGGAGTGGGCAAGACGCGCTTGGCCGTGGAGTACGCCCGGCGTCATGGAGTTTCCTATAAGGCGGCCTTCTTCGTATCCGCTCGGTCTGGAGAGAGGCTCAGGGCCCAACTCGCGGCCTTGGCTGGGCTCATCGGCTCGCCTCAACAGGAGGCACGGTCGGAGGAGATGGCCTACGAAGCTGTCCTGCGTTGGCTGCGAGACAATCCCGGCTGGCTCCTGATCCTGGACGGCATTGACACCGAGGAAGCCGCGAGGGCGGTGATCGAACAACTCCCTCTGCTGCCCAGCGGCCAAGTGCTCATGACCTCCCGGATCAGCCGCTGGCCCCCTGGACTGGCCCTACAAGAGGTCGCGCCCATCTCCGTGAAGGATGCGGCCCACTACCTCTTGCAACGCATCGCCTCAGACTCTCGGGTTGTTGACGAAAGCGACGAGGCGAGCCGTCTAGCCGAGATCCTTGGAGGACTCCCCCTCGCCTTGGAACAGGCCGCCACCTACGTTCTTCGTAACCGGATGACACTGGGGCAGTACCGGGAGAGTTGGGGGCAAGAGGCCAAACTCCTCGACTGGTTCGATCCAAAGACGACGAGCTATGACCGCTCCATGGCGGTTACCTATCAGCAAACCGTCAGTCAACTCGGCCCAACCGCTGAAGCCCTTCTGCGCCTGCTCGCCTATCTTGCCCCCGAGTCCATTCCGGAGGCCCTGATCCTGTCCGGCTCTGAGGTACTGGCCCAGGCGGAAGAGGGATTGCAGGCGGAAATGGAGCAGCCTGCGGTTCGCTCCTCGCCGCGAGAAGCCTTGGCGGACCTGGCCGACTACTCAATGGTTCGCTGGAGCGGCGGTGTGATCGCTGTTCAACGGGTGGTCCAGGAGGCGACTCGCCATCGGATTCCTTTGGGACGCCGGGGTTTTTGGGTGGAGAGCGCTCTGCGGCTCGTCGACGACTTCTCCCCGGATCCGAACGACGAACGCTGCTGGCCCTTATGGGACCGCCTGCGGCCACACGCCGCCCAAGTGATCGAGCACGCACGGCGTCATAGCCTCGGAGCCCGCGCCTTCCGGCTGATGAATCAGCTCGCCACACTGCTCGGCTCCCGGTCAATTCATTCCCAGGAAGCGGAGCGCCTGATGGAGGAGGCCCTCGCCATCGGCCAAAAAGAGTTCGGCGCTGTCCCGGCGGTCGCGACCGCTATGCACAACTTGGCGCAGCTTCGTAAGACAAGCCGCCCGGACGAAGCGGAATCTCTTGTGCGCAAGGCCTTGCTTATCGACAAAACCGCATCGGGTCTGACCCATCCCAGCGTCGCTCGCGACCTCGATACGCTCGCGAGCCTCGTCCGGGCTCAAGGTGACCTGACCCAAGCGGAGTCTCTCCTGCGCGAAGCCTTGGCAATCTACGAACAGACCTTCGGGGAATCCCATCCCAACGTCGCTCCCATCCTCAACAACCTGGCGAATCTGCTAGAGGAGAATAAGGACCGGTTGAGCGAAGCCAAGGACCTAATGCGGCGGGTGCTCGCCATAGATGAAGCCGCCCGGAACCAGGGGCACACCCATGCCATCCACCTGACGAATTTTGCCCGGCTTGAGATCCGGACGACCGCGAATCTGAAAGAAGCCGAGCCGCTGCTGCGGTGCGCGCTGGAGATCGACCGGGCCGCTTTCGGGCCAACCCATCCTAACGTTGCCCGCGACCTCAGCAATCTCGCCGACCTGTTGCACAGGGACGGCCGCTCGCGGGAAGCCGAGCCTCTGTTGCTAGAAGCACTGAAGATCGACGAGACCTCCTCCGGCCCGGATCATCCGGACGTGGCGTTTGACCTCCACAACCTGGCCTCTCTCCTCCAGGCTCAGGGCCGACTGTCCGAAGCGGCAGAGAACCTCCAGCGGGCTCGGGACGTCTTCGAGGCGAGCCTCGGCCCCGCTCATACCCACACGCAGAGGGCGGGTGAGGATTTGGCACGGCTGCGAGAAAAAGTCAAAGAGCAAAGAGCCCAGAAGGCCTCTGCCGCCAAGAGGAAAACGAAGGCTCGCTCTACGAGAAGAAGACGTGCCGGACTGTCCCGTGGCCAAGAGTGAGGGCTACGGCTCCGAGGCCTCGTCCAGCTCCTCGACCTCGGCCAGGATCTCCAAGGCGCGCTCGGCGTCCTCGGGGTGAACCTCCACACGGCTCAGGGCGGCCGGCTCGCCCGTGAGGAGGCTCACGGTGGGCAGTCGCTCCTCGTGGACGCAGGCGTCGATTCCCTCGGATTCCAGGAGGGTACGGGCGAGGTGGGCCTCCCAGGGCGTCAGGAAACGGCCGACGACGACCAGGGCCACCGGCTCTTCGATCTCCTCGAAGACGGGCTGGCTGTCGTCCTCCGTCACCAGGTAGAGGATGGGCCGGCGGTTGCGCAGCAGCTCGGCGGCCGGGCCGGCGTCCTCGGGGTGGACCTGGAGGCGCACTCCTCCCAGCGTGCTCGAAAGGGCGTTGTAGAGACGGTGGAAGTGCTCGTCCGCGATGACCGAGTGGATACCCTCGGCTTCCAGGCAGGCGCGGGCGAGCTGCGCCTCCCAGGAGGAGGAGAACGTCTCGACGGTGACCAGCTTCTCGATCTCGTATTCAGAATCCGACATTTCCGCGATCCACCAGAAATCCCCCCGCCTCAGAGCACGCCGCCGCTCCGGAGCAGGAATTCGAGTCCCACGAACAGGGCGCCAAAGAACAGCGCCGTCCCCAGGGCAGCCCACAACCCCGCCGCCCGCCCCTTCAGGTGCGCGGCGGCCAGATAGGCTCCCACCACGCTGAGCAGTGCGAAAAGACAGAACAGCGTCAGGGGCAACCACATTTCGGAGGTCTGGGACGTCATGGCTCTGGGCGCGAAAGAACGCTGTGCCCATCTTACTCCTGCCGGCGTCACCCCTCCACCGTGAAATCCAGATACAGGTCGTCCTCCACGCAACAGGCGGAGAACCGCTTCCACTCCCCGGCCGGCACCCTGGAAGGGCGCTCAGGCAGGCCCTGGTCGACCCGGAGGACCCGGCCGTTGGTCTTCTCCTGGAGCCTTTGGAGCAGTGGCGGGAAGGGCATGTCCCAGCCCCTGGGACTTCCCCCCTTGGGCTTGTGGGCCATCTTCTCGTCGACCGGGATCATGGCGACCAGGTCGGGATCCACCATCAGCTCCAGGCCCTTGTCGCGCAGGGTAGCGTTGTGGCTGGCGTGGTGCCCCACCTTGTAGAGGACGGTGCGGCGCATGAGGTCCGCGACCGTCAGGGGGTGGTCCGGATCGTCCTTCCGCTGCCACTCCAGCTTGTGCCAGGAGTTCCAGTTGCCCGCCTGGGCGTCGCCTGGGAAGAGGAGAACCTTGCCGCTGGGGACGAGCTCGATGGCCAGGGCCAGGCTGGTGTTGTTGGTGTCGCTGTCGAGCTTCAGGGCCAGGCTGCCGGCCGCGCCCATCCAGTCCGACTCGATGCGGCGCCACTCGAGGCCCTTCTCGGAGGGCTCGCCCGAAACTCCGTAATAGAGCTCCTGGAAGAAGGGGTCCTGCTTCGCGTCCTTGGGATCGACCCGGAAGACTTTGTCGAAGGGAAAGGCCAGCCGGGCGACCTCCTTCTCCTCGGGGCTCATCCCGCGGTCACCCAACTCGCCTGTCTTCTCCTGGGCATGGAGCACGGCGGCGACGAAGGCCGTCTTCTCGTCGAGGGCCAGCCGGGCCTCGTAGGCCTCTCCCTTGCGCGGATCGGAGCGCTTCAGGAAGTCGAGGTCTTTCGGCGGGCCGAGCACGTAGACACGCACCCCGTCGGCTCCCGGAATGGAGAGGGGCCCTTCGCCCGGGGTGCGGTAGCGCGGCGGCTTGCCCCGGCCGACCACGTAGTCCATGGCGCGCTCGATGCCGGCAGGCTTGCCGTCCACCCCGAGGCTGGACAGGTCGCCGAAGAAGCCGAGGACCGCATCGATCCCTTCCGCCTTCCGGGTGGATTCGATGTCGCCGGCATCGCCGTTCATCCGCAGGTGAGACACCGTGGCGGTCAGGGCACGCAACGCGGCGGTCCGCTCCTTGCGCAGGGAGCGGGACACCGGGTCCTCCGGGTCCTCCGTCCAGGCCACCCAGACCTCGCCGATCTTCAACTTCTCGAAGAGGTCATGTGCCTGTTCGAATCCGGAGAGGTGGTCCCAGTGATCGTGGGTTGCCACGAGCACGTCGATGCGCCCGCCGGTCGATCCAAGGATGTGCTCCACGACCTTGCGGACCTTGCCTTCGCCCTCGGGCGTGCCGAGAAGCACACCGCAGTCGATCAGCATGAAGCAGGGCCTGGAGCCGCGGGACGGGGGGAAGGCCAGCAGGAAGCAGTCGCCGAGCCCTTGGCGGTACATGCGCACCGTGACGCCGGAGCCGGGAGCTTTCATCTCGGGGACGGGAGTGGCCATGGCGTTCCTCCTCATACCGGATCAGAGAGAGCGGTGAAGGAGCGCGAACGGCTCGGCCTCGTCGCGGATCCTGGGATCGCCGAAGTAGGTGGCCGCGAGCGAGCCGTCCGAGTCGCCCGAGACGTACCGGCGCTGGCGCTCCAGCCGGTCGGCGCTCGTGATCCCCTTGCCGATGGAGTAGCGGACCTCGCGGCTCTCCAGGTTGACCAGGACCGTGGCGCCGCCGCGGAACCAGAAGTCCTCCGGGGGCGGATCGATCCTGCCCGCGTCAACCATGGCCTGGAGCTCGGGATCGAGATAGCCGTGCCGCTTCTGGGTGATCTCGATCACCAGGTCGACGCTCGACTCGCCGTTCGGCGAGACGCGCCGGGCAGGCCGCACGGCGTGGACCTCGAAAATGGGCAGGCCGTTCTCGCCGCGCCGGATGGACCGCGGGGCGTCGGCCTCCAGGGCGAGACCCAGAGAGGAGCCGAGCGGCCGGCCCACGTCCGCCAGCCAGTCATGCACCTGCGCCGCGCTGGCCTGGGCGGCTTTCCAGGCCGCCTCGCGGTCGGAATCGAGCGACCAGTCGGGCTCCACCCGCTTCAGGTACTCGGCCGTGGGCAACAGCTTCTGGAACGTCGGCATCTCGTCCGCCGCCGGACCGGCCCAGCAGAGGCTCTCGGCCGAGAGGCTGCGCACTCCCTTGGGATAGATGCCGCGGCGCCGGAAGGCCTCGATGATGGCGATCCGATAACGCCGTTCGTCTTCCGGCACCAGGTCACGGTCCGCGGTGACCAGCGCTCTCAGATAGTCACCGAAGTCGATGTCCACGGGCGGGCAGTAGTCCAGGGCGCGGATGCACATGTTCAGGATCTGCCCGGAGGTGACGGCCGCCTCCCGGGCCATGCGGTCCACGAGGTCGGGGTGAATGGCGCCCTGGGGCAGCACGCCCGTGCCGCCCGTCGCGATGCGCAGCAGATCGGCGATGCGCGACTTGTAGATGGCGAGGAAGGCCTCGAACACCGCCGCCACCAGGATGGCACCGCGGCCGTGGGGCTCATGGAGGGTCTGGAGGTCCGCCGGATTGGGCTCCTTGGACCGCCACTCCCGGGTGTCCGGATCGATCGCCCCCAGGGCGTCGCGCAGGGCGCCGTAGCTGCCGATGGCCTGGCCGAACTGGTTCGCGAGCTCCGCAAGGATGTTCTGCGACGCGAGATCCCCGCGCGTGCGGGAGATCTGGTGGCGCAGCACCTCGGGGAACGAGAAGTGCTGGAACAGGGCCACCACGTCCGCGAACGCCTCGTGCAGGGCCAGGGCGTCCTGGTTGCTGGGCTCGATGAAGCGGCGGTGCAGGCCGTCGAGCAGGGCGTGCGTGGTCTCGTGGGCGATGATGTCGTGCGACAGGCAGGCGAACACGGTGCCGCCCGGCAGGTTGTGTCCCGGGTCGGAGGTCGAGGCCGGGAAGTAGCCGAAGAGCAGGGCCTTCTTCTGCGGGCTGTAGTAGGCGTTGGCCTCGCGCAGGGCATGGGGGTAGATGCGCAGGCGCCGCACGAAGGCGTATTTCTGGTCCGGACCGGCCTCGGACCAGAAGACCCGGCGACCGAGCGCCCGCTCGAAATTGCGGATGGTGGTCATGGCCACCGCGTAGACCATCTGCTGGTGGAACTGGGGGTCGCCCTCGGCCGGGTCGAGGCCGTCCATGGCCAGGAGATCGGGATGGTTGAGATTGACGGGCGCGTAGCAACACCCGCTCGCCGGATCGACGTCCACCACCTCCAGGTACTCCCCCACCGGGCCGTGCCCCAGCTCCTCCCAGGGCACCTCCAGCGTCATCCGGTTGATGACGGCCGTGT
>CAXTNS010000004.1:36697-37591 GCA_964245465.1 uncultured Thermoanaerobaculia bacterium | reverse complement strand
ATGATGTGCCCCCACCACGAGTGGGCCGCCTCGTGGGCTGCGATGGCGAAGGCCTCGTCGTTGCCTGGCGTCCGCTCCGTGAGGAAGCCGACCCCTTCGGAGAAGAAGATGTTGGTGGCGTTGCCCCGAGCGTAGTCGGCGTAGGCCGGGAACTCGTTGAGCCGCAACTCGCGCCAGGGGAAAGGCGCATACCAGGAGGCGTACCACCGGCGGGCGCCGTTCAGGGCTTCCAGCATGCTGTCGACGTTGAACGGGTGGCCCGGGTGGTAGAAGACCGCCGTGCCCGGCCCGCGCTTGACGGCCCAGCGGCCGGCGGCCACGTTGAACACGCGCACCGGATAATCGCTCACCCAGAGAGTCGTGCGCCGGCCGTCCTTGACCGTCTGGCCGGCCAGGATGCCCGTGGAGTTGACCGTGTACTCGGCCGGTGCCGTGATGCGGAGGCGCTGGGTGAACGACGAGCGGTCGAGGTCGGAGTCCGTCCTGCCCTCATAGAAGTGGGGGGCGTAGATCCGCGGCTCGGAATCGTTCTTGTCTCTCTCCACCCCGATCCTGCGTTCAAAGCCGATCTTCGGCACGAAGTCGGGGTTGCGGCCCGTGAGGATCACCCCCGAAGGGAGGATGAACTCGCCCAGGGGCAGGTCGCCGCCGTTCTTCGAGATGCCGGGGAGCATCGTGCCCTGGTATTTGAACCCCAGGCGGACCGACTGGCCGGGAGCCAGAGGCTGGCCGAGCCGGAAGACGTAGAGACGCGAGCGGTCCTCAGGCTGCTGGGGCCGCCCGTCGAGCGTCCAGGAGAGCCCCTCCCAGGCCGTGCCGCCCGTCACCGGGATCCAGTAGAGCGGCTTGTCCTTCTGGTTCTGGAGGTCGTAGAAGCCGCTCACCCGGAAACCG
>CAXTNS010000004.1:30357-36687 GCA_964245465.1 uncultured Thermoanaerobaculia bacterium | reverse complement strand
GTCGAGGTCCATCTCCACCCGGGTCACGTACGGCAGCGGCTCGGCCGGCCAGGTCTGGAGGTTCTTGCGCCAGTAGTCCTTGTGCTCCTTCTGGACCACCGCGCCCTGGAAGCCCTGGTTCACCTGGCCCCAGAGCGTGAAGCCGAGCACCAGGGGAGGCAGCGCCAGCAGGCCGGCCGTGCGGAGCGTCCGACGCCGCTCCACTGGGGGCAGCAGCGGGTGGAGGCGGTCGCGGTCGCGGCGCAGCAGGAAGCGGCCGCCCGTCCAGCCGAACAGGGCCGAGAGCGACAGGACGAACAGACGGTTGAGCACCAGCGCCACGCGGTCGACGTCGAAGCCGCCCATGTCGGTCCACGCCATGGCCGTGCCCTGGCCGGTGTTGCCGATCAGGACCCAGTTTCCCACCCAGCTCATGTGGTTCCGCATGAAAAAGAAAGCGGTCACGAGCGCGGCCGCGAGGCAGACGCCGTAGGTGCCGAAGCGGCTCTTGGTCAGGGCCAGCACCGCCGCCGCGAAGGTCATCCAGACGATCATCGTGGGCAGGAGCAGGAGTCCCCACACCACCAGGAACGGCTGGAGGGCGATCGACATCCTGCCCTCGCCGTAAAGGGAGAGGGCCGCCACCCCGAACGCTCCCAGCAGGGCCACCCCCAGCACCGCGGTGTTCGCCAGGATCTTGCCGGCCACGACCGCACCCGTGGGGACCGGCGTGGTGAAGAAGAGAGGAGCCACACCCCAGGTCCGCTCGCGCTCCAGCGACTCCACCGTATAGAAGAGGAGGAACAGCCCCAGGGCGAACGTCAGGAAGGTCATCCCCCGGGTGGCCGCCGTGCCAGGCGTCAGCAGCAGCGGGCTGAGCGCGGTGTCGAAATTGCCGAACATGTCCCGGTAGAGGATGTAGAGGAACAGCAGGATGAAGGGGATGAAGATGTAGAGCCCAGGCTGGGAGCGCAGTTCCTGGAGCTCGAAGCGGGCCACGGCCAGCGTGCTCTCGAAAAAGCCCGCCACCCGCGACTTCATGCCCAGCGCCGCCAGGGACCGGGTCTCCCCCGCCGTGACTGAAACCGTCTGCTCCTGCCGCGCGCGGGCGGGCCGGTGCAGCCGCCGCGAGAAGTGGCGGCGCGAGAGGTCCACGAGCAGCAGGCCCGTCAGGACGAAGCCGGCCCGGCTCAGCAGGAATGGCGTGTCGAAGCTCATGGGCCGGGTGTTGTAGAAGGTGATCCCTTTGTCCGTGAACAGCCAGGTCTCCTTCAGCCAGCGGAAACCCGACGGGTCGAGATAGCGCAGGACGAGCGAGAGCCCTTCCGGGATGCGCGGCGGGTACGTGCCCCAGAGGAAGCTCTGGCAGAGCAGGAACAGGGAGACGGGGAACAGGAAGACCAGGATGGGCCGGCCCGTCCAGCGCCCGAGCGCGAAGGCAACGCCCGCCGTGAAGACCACCGCCGGCACGAGGAAAACCATCAGGGGACGGGCGTAGGCCATCAGCCGGAACGGGCCGTAGAGGTCCGGGGTGCCAGGGTCGGGCAGCACATGCGAGAGAATTCCCGTGCTCACGGGCAGCACCAGCATGGCAACCAGGCTGGAGGTCAGCGCGGCCAGGAACTTCCCCCACACGTACTCGCTTGGACGCAGGGACGTCGAGTGCAGCAGGTCGCCCACCTTCTGCTCGGCGTCGCGGATCAGTGGCATGCCCGCCGCCACGGCCACGAAGAACGAGACCATGAAATAGCTGATCAGGGCGTAGATGTAGGCCGTCTGGAACTCGGAGTCCACCCAGGCCCTGGGGCTGCCGAGCGACGTATTGATGGAACGGAACACCCACTCGCCCCGTGCCATCCAATAGCCGTTCAAGGCCATGATGGCCGCGAAGATCAGGAACAGGGGACGGCGCAGACCCTCCTGCACGTCGAGCCCGGCCACGAGCCCGAGCCGGCGGAAGCTGAAGCCTTCTTCCCCGGCGCGGGCGCGGAGGGCGCCGGATGACAACGTTCGTTCCATGTGGACCTCCCCCCGACCACTACGGTAGTCGGGCGGGAGTGTTTCAAAAAACGGAAGCTTACCGGACGCGGATCGCGACGAAAGTGATGTCGTCCTTCGGCGCCTGTCCGCCGGACCAGGATTCGGCGGTGGCGGTGAGACCGGCGATCACCTCGTCCGGCGGCCGGGTCCCAAGCTCCTCGAAGAGCGAGCGGACCCGCGGGTACCCTAGCGGCTCCCCCGCCGGATCGGTCAGCTCGGGCAAGCCGTCCGTCATCATAAGGATCACGTCGCCGGGGGCGATCTGGAGCCGGCGCTCTTCATACTCGGACGCGAGGCCGCCCAGGGGCATGCCGGCGAGGGCCACCTCCTCGGCCCGGCCGGTCCCCGCCCGGTACAGCAGAACGGGCGGCATGCCGGCCGAGGACACGGTCAGCGTTTCCCCCTCCAGCCGGACGAGGCCCAGGCCCATGGCCATGCGTCCCAGGTCCATGCGCTTGACGGTGCGCGCCGCCTCGCTCAGGAGCTCCCGGGGGCCGGTCTGCCCCGCGAAAGCGGAGAACAGGCTCTTGACGACGGTCACCATGGTGCCCGCCCGGGCGCCATGCCCCGTGGCGTCGCCGATGGCGGCGGTCAGCTCCCCATCCTCTCCCAGGTGGAAGTCGTAGTAGTCGCCCCCCACCTCGGTCGCCGTCCGCATGGAGACCGCGATCTCGCAACGCGGGTGCTCGGGCAGGCTCTTGGGCAGCAGGGAGAGCTGGAAGCTGCGGGCCTCTTCGAGGTCGCGGCTCTTGCGGTCGTACTCGGTCTGGAGAAGCGCCTGTTCGATCTCCCGCCCCTGGTGGCCTTCAGATCCTCGGCCATGCGGTTGAAGGTGCCGGCCAGGACGCCGATCTCGTTTTTCGACCGCAGGGGGATGCGGGTGTCGAGGTCGCCCTGGGCGATGCGGTCCGCCCCGTCGGTGACGAGCTTCAGATTGCGGGTCACGCGGCCCGAGATCGGCAGGATGCCGAGGAGGGCGAGACCGATCATCCCCAGGCCGTAGCCGAAGTTTTGCGCCGCCGCCTGCCGCACCTCTTCGAGCGGCACGGGCCGGGCGATGCCGAAGATGAGGCCGCTCTCCGGGTCCTTGGAGGTGGCCACCGCCCAGTCGTCGAGCACCCAGCGGGCGGAGCGCGCCTCGCGGTGCACGGCAGGGGCGATGGGCAGGGCCTCGATCTTCTTCCGGTCCTCGGCGTTGACGGTGGGGAGCTTCCCCTGGGAATCCACGGCAAAGGGGATCTCCCCCTCGCTCCGAGTGCGGGACAGGACCCGCCAGACCAGTTCGTCGCCGCGGACCTGGGCCTTGACCCGGCCCACCACCCGGCCCCGCTCACGCACCGGCACCTCGAAGTCGCGGCCCAGCAGCAGCGGGTCCGCTTCGGCCTTCGCCGCCGTGGCGTCCCGCTTCTGCCCCAGCGCTTCGAGCTTCTCAGCCATCGCCTGCCGTTTTTCCGTCTGCACGGCAAGCTGGTCCGCGACCCCTTGGCGGATCTCCTTCTGCAGGGCTTCGGAGTCGGGGATCTGGACGACGACCGGCGGGGCCGGAGGAGCCTGGGGCGCTTGACCGGACCCGGGGCTGGGACCGGCTACGGCCTCCAGGGCCACGTCGGTCGCCTTGAGGGCCTCGGGATCCTCCCCGGGAGCGGCTTCGACCTCTTTCCTGGCCTCCCGCAGGATCTGAGGAACGTCGATCACCAGCCTGCCGGGCGCCGGAGCCGGGGGTGCGGCCGGCACCTCAGGAGCCTCGGGAGCTTCCGGCCTCTCCGCCGCTTCCGGAGCTTCCGGAACCTCCGGGATAAACTCGATCGACCGCAGGAACGGCGCGGCCTCGCCAAAGCCGCGGACCATCTGGCCGATCAGGGGAGAGGACTCGCCTTCCCGCGTCGAGCGGGCGGCCCGGACGAAGTCGCGGGCGGACACGTCCCCCATCCGCTCGACACCACGCCCCAGCTCTCCCTTGATCGACGCCAAGCGCCCGTTCATCTCCCGCGACAGGGCCGACGCCTCCGCCTCCGTGGCCCGCTGCACTGCCTGAAGCGACGAGTAGTAGGAGTAGAGGACGATCCCCGAGAGCGGGACGATGGCGAGCAACAGGAAGGCAAGGATGAGCTGGGTGCGGATCTTCATCTGGGAGAGGTACGGATGGGCGGGGCCGAGGTTCTGGGTGCGCTCAGACCTCTGAGAGCTCGGGTCAAGTTTTTGGAAGTTTTTCGTAATAGATGACTCCCGGGAGCGACTTGAAGTCACCGTCACTGGTGACGACGATGGCGTCATGTAGAGCCGCGGTCGCGTAAATGATGGAATCTGCCATCGCCAGGCGATGCTCCAAGCTCAGTCGACGGCCTTGATGGCAATCGTCTCCGTCAGGAGGATGATCCGTGTCTTCTTCAGTTGGGCAGCGGCAACGAGGGCGGCCTCCTCACTCCGCTCCCGCTTGATCCGCTTGTAGACCTCGTAAACAACTATGGTAGGAGTGATGACTTGAGGAAGGTCGACCAGATGGGGTGCATATTGTTCGGCGAGTGGACCATCGGTGAAGAACTCCAGCCAGCCTGAAGAGTCGACAAGCTTCAAGAGCGGTCCTCTTCCTCGCGTACCCCATCCATGCTCATCCCTTTGAGGAAGCCACGCAATGCTGACAGCGGCTTATCAGGTACCAGCGTAATGACCCCGTTCTTGACAAAGACTTCAACTCTCTGGCCCGTCACCAATGACACCTCACGGCGGATCTCTTCCGGGATCTCGATTCTGTAGTCGTTCGACACGGTAGCTTGTGCCACAGGTTGCTCCAGCTCCCCCATGATAGTACGGTTCTTATAAGGTACTCACTCCACGTGGAAGAACGCCCGCAGCAGCGTCAGCATCTCCTCGAAGTTGGCGCGCCGGAACTCGCGGCGGTAGCCCTCCTCGAAGAGCTCGCTCACCCGCTTGCGCTCCTCCGGTTCCAGCTTGGCGAAGGCGCGGCCGGCCAGGGACTCCTCGAACGACCGCTGGGCCACGGCGGCGCGGCCGGACCACCAGGTCTGGAGCCGGTCCTCCTCGTCGTAAAAGACGTAGACAGGGATGCGCTGGGCGTCGCTCCGCCAGAGGAAGTAACTCATCAGGTCCGTATGGAGGTCGCGGGGGAAGATCCTCATCTCCCAGCCGGGGAGCTCCTCGGCGATGCGCACCCAGGTCGGCAGCGTGTGGTAGACGTCCGGGCACCAGTCTTCGCTGATGGCGAGCACCCGGAGAGGCGGAAGCTGGCGCAGGAAATCGAGATCCTCGGGATAATAGACGGGCTCCCGGTAGACCTCGTCAAAGACCTTGCCGTTGCGGCGGATGGTGCGCCGGTAATCCTTGTAGAGGAGGCCGCGGTTCCAGGTTTCAGGATTGATCGGGTTCATGGACCCAGGATACCGCGAACCGCCAACCCCCTGTCCCTCTCCCGGTATATTCTTGCTCCTGGACCCTTTGAGACCCGGGAGGCCCCATGTCCTTCGTCGCCGAGCTCGAGCCGCAAGACCTGTGGAAGCACTTCGACGCGCTCCTCGCCATTCCACGCCCTTCGAAGCAGGAAGAACAAGCCCGCCGGTACGTGCTGGAAGTGGCCGCTCGCAAGGGCTTCCGCCACCGGGAGGACGCGACGGGCAACCTCGTGGTCGAAAAGCCTGCCTCCTCAGGCAGGGAAGGTGCTCCCATCGTCGTCCTCCAGGGCCATCTCGACATGGTCACGGAGAAGAACTCGGGGACGGTCCACGACTTCGAGCGCGATCCCATCATCCCCCGGCGCGACGGCGACTGGCTCAAGGCCACCGGCACCACCCTGGGGGCGGACAACGGCATCGGCGCGGCAGCCCTGCTCGCGGTGATGGAGACGGACGACCTCGTCCACGGCCCCTTGGAGCTGCTCTTCACCGTGGACGAGGAGACGGGCCTCACGGGCGTTCTCGCCCTGGACCCCGAGGCCATCGCGCTCCAGGGCCGTCTGCTGCTGAACCTGGACTCCGAGGAGGAGGGGACGGTGACCGTTGGCTGTGCCGGTGGCGCCGCCAGCCACATGGCCCTGCCCCTCGACACCGCTCCGGCTCCCGAGGGAACCGTGGCGCTCGACGTGAAGCTCTCCGGCTTGAAAGGCGGGCACTCGGGCATGGAGATCCACCTCCAGCGCGGCAATGCCGTCAAGCTCCTCGCTCGCACCCTTCTGGCAACGGCCCAGCAGGCTCCCTTCCACCTCGCGGCCTTCCAGGGAGGCAACAAGCACAACGCCATCCCCCGCGAAGCCACGGCCCGGGTGGCCGTCCCCGCGGGCGGCCGGGACGCCTTCACCAC
>CAXTNS010000004.1:26457-30347 GCA_964245465.1 uncultured Thermoanaerobaculia bacterium | reverse complement strand
TCCGGGATGAGATCCGCACCGTGGATCCCGGCCTGACGATCGAGATCACCGAGGCGTCCGAGGTTCCCGACCGGGTCTGGACCTCCGAGGCCACCCGCAAGGTGCTCGACCTCCTGAACGCCCTCCCCCACGGCGTCCAGGTCATGAGCAACGACATCCCCGGCCTGGTGGAGACCAGCCTCAACCTGGCGACCGTGGCCGCCTCGAACGGCGACCTCTCGATCCTCATCAGCCTCCGTAGCTCCGTCGCCTCCGCCATGCGGGACTCCAAGCGCCGTCTCCGCGCCTTCGCCGAGCTCGCCGGAGCCGGGGTCAACGAGACCGAGGGCTACCCCGGCTGGAAACCCAACCTCGACTCCCCTCTCCTCGCCACCTTCCGCAAGGTCCACGAGAGAGTCGCCGGGAGCGACCCCAAGCTCGAAGCCGTCCACGCCGGCCTCGAATGCGCCGTCCTGGGCGACAAGTTCCCCGGCATGGACATGATCTCCTTCGGCCCCATCATCCAGGGCGCCCACTCGCCGGACGAGCGGGTGAAGATCGATTCCGTGGGGCGGTTCTATGGGCTGTTGAAAGAGGTGCTGGCGGAATTGGCGGGGGCATGATCGAGCTGCTCCCGTTCACCGAAGAGGACATCGACCGCCTCCTGCCTTGGATCACCTCCTTGGAGGATCTCTACCGCTGGACCGCCTACGGCTTCGGGTTCCCGCTGACCCGGGAGCACCTGTTGCAGCACATGAGGGAGAGCGCCCAACGAGGAGACCGCCTGCTCTACAAAGCGATCAATGCAGAGGATCGGACGGTCTTCGGCCATGTCGAATTGGGCGCCATTGACCGCCGTAATCGATCACTTCGGATCGGACGGGTCCTGATCGATCCTTCCTGCCGGGGACGCGGTCTTGGCACCGCCATGATGCGAGCCGCCGTCGACCTCGCGTTCGAACAGTTCGAGATGCATCGGGTGGAGCTGTGGGTGTTCGAGAACAATCCTCGCGCCATTACCTGCTACGAACAGGTCGGATTCCGGCACGAGGGCGTGTGCCGGGATTGGTTCAAGGCTGACGATGGATACTGGAATATGATCGTTATGAGTATTCTGGCTCCAGAATGGGCCACTCGGCGGTCTGCTCCTTAAGGGAATTCCAGGTCTCGCAGACTGTCCTCGACTATCATGCGCAGCTCGGGGATCTTGCCGATCACCACGTCCCAGACGAGCTCATAATCCACCCCGAAGTACCCATGAATCAGGCGATCTCCCATCCCAGCGATCGCCCGCCATTCGATCCCTGGGATCCTGTCTCGGATATCAGAAGGGATTTTCTTCGCAGCCTCGTCCAGAATGTGCCGGAGGATTTCAGGAATCGAGGGCGACATCCTGGGCCTCTTCCAAGATCCGTGGACCGATGTAAGGGCTGAGCCCTTCAGTCGTCACCAACTCGACCCGCCGCTGGAGGACGTCTTCCAGGAGGAAGGCCAGAGCTCCTGCTTGGTCACGACGGCCGCCATAGCTGCGATCCTACCTGATCCTCTCTCACCCTACCCGCACCACCACCTTCCCCCGCACGTGCCCGGACTCGCTGAGGTCGTGCGCCTCGCGGATCTCCTCCAAGGAAAAGACCTCCTGGATCTCCGGCCGAAGCCTCCCCTGGGAGACCAGACGCGCCAGGAAGGCGAGGTCGTCCGCCCTGTGCTTCACCATCACGAGCCGCGCCCGCCTGCGCTGGCCGAAGAGGCCTCCCAGGGATGTCAGGCCGAGCCAGATCATCAGCCTCGGTCCGCCCAGGGTGGCGATGTAGATCCCGCCGTCCGGGGAGAGAACGGGCTCGCAGTCCGCATAGGTCTGGCTGTTGACGGCGTCAAAGACCACGTCCCAGGTCTCGTCGCGGCCCGCGAAGTCCTCTTCCTCGTAGTCGATCACCTCGTGGGCGCCGAGGCTGCGGACGAAGCCGAGATTCCCCCGGCTCGTCACGGCCGTGACGTGGGCGCCCAGGGCGAAGGCGATCTGGACGGCGAAGTGGCCTACGCCCCCGGCGGCGCCGTTGACGAGCACCCTCTCGCCTGCCGCAAGCTCTCCCTTGTCTCGCAGGGCCTGGAGGGCCGTGAGGCCAGCCATGGGTAGCGCAGCAGCCTCCTCGAAGGAGAGCGCTTCGGGCTTGGCGGAGAGGGCCGAGTCGCGGGCCAGGGCCAGCTCGGCGTAGGAGCCGCCCTGGCGGATCACGTCCACGGTGCCGAAGACCGCGTCGCCCGGCTGGAAGCGGGTCACCTCAGGGCCGATCTCGACGACCTCGCCGGCCACGTCGTAGCCCAGTACCAGGGGGAGCTTCGCGGGCATGAGCAGACGCAGACTCCCCCTCCGGATCTTCCAGTCGAGGGGATTGACGCCCGCAGCCCGCACCCGCAGGAGAACCTGCCCCGGTCCGGGCGGTCCCGGGTCTGGGAGGTCTCTCACCGCCAGCCGGTCGCTGCCGCCGTACCCGTTGATCGCCGCTGCTCTCATCCTCACATCCTTTCCCACACCCATCGATTCCGGCCTCACGGGCGTACAATAGGTTATGGAGTTCCTTATGGTTCGCAAAACCCTGTCCTGGGTCTTGGCGGGGATCCTTCTCTGCTCCGCCTTCGGGGTGCCTCTCGCGGAGGCCGAGGACGCCCGTGACGTCCTGGGCGTCGCCCACGCGGCCGGCCGGTACAACTTCACGGGCCTGGACTATCTCAACGAGGGAGCCGACCGCCTCCTGGATCTCGGCACGCGGGTGATCAAGGTCTTCATGGTCCCCGGGATGATCCAGAGCTTCTACTCCTTCAACTCCGACTGGTCGCCCGCCACCACCGACGTCGTCGATCTCGCCCAGCGGCCCTACTTCCAGGAGCTGTTCGCGAAGCCGTTCTCGACGTTCATCCTGGTGGTCATCCCCGTCACCGGCTCCCCCCAGTTCCTCGACGGCTTGAGCCGTGAGGAGGCCGCGGCCGAGCAGGACCAGATGTACCGGCTCACGAAGCACCTCCTGACGACCTACGCCGGCACGGGCAAGACCTTCATCCTCCAGAACTGGGAAGGGGACCACCTGCTCTACTCCGGTCTGGCCTCGGGCGCCGAGCCCGACGAGGTCCGCGTCCGGGGGATGATCGACTGGTGGAACGCCCGCCAGGACGGCGTGCGGCAGGCCCGCCAGGAGGTGGGTGAAAACAACGTCGAGGTGCTCCACGCCGCCGAGGTGAACTTCGTCGACGACGCCGAAAAAGGAAGAGTGACGGCCACCAACAGCGTTCTGCCGTCCACCCGCTGCGACCTCTACTCCTATTCGAGCTGGGACCTGAGCTTCACCCCCCAGGAGCTGACCCGGGCGCTCGATTACCTGGAATCCAAGGCTCCCGACAGCAACCGCTTCGGCCGGCGCAACCTCTATCTGGGTGAGTTCGGGATGGGGAAAATCCACGGCGCTCCCGAGGGACAGCGGTACGAGCGCATCCGGCAGTTGATGGAGGCGGCCGTGGGCTGGGGCGTGCGCTACGCCGTATACTGGCAGGTCTTCTGTAACGAGCCGCTGAAACCCATCCGGGGGCGCCCCAAGAACAAGGACCTGGTCGGCTTCTGGCTGGTGCGGCCCGACGGCCAGAGGACCCCCATGTGGGAGACCCTGGACGCGCAGCTCAAGACCTCGTTCCACCGGGTGGCCCTGGCGAGCTTCTCCAACCAGTACTTCTCCGTGGCCAACGAGGGCGACCACTCCGTGAGCGCCAGGGCCTGGACGCGCGACGGGGCGTGGGAGACCTTCACTCTCAAGGATTGGAACGGGGGCGAGCTCCTGAGCGGCGACACGGTGACCCTCCAGGCCCACGACGGCCTCTATCTCACCGTCGAGTCCGGAACCGGGGGGCGGGCCTACGCCCGC
>CAXTNS010000004.1:25103-26447 GCA_964245465.1 uncultured Thermoanaerobaculia bacterium | reverse complement strand
GCCCGCGCCTCCCTGGCCGGTAAACCGGAGCGGCTCATCATCCACAAGATCGGCGGCACGGGCATCATCGGTCCCGGCGATTCGATCACCCTGCTCGCCGCCCGCTCGAACCGCTACCTCGCGCCCGAGGTCCGGGGCCAGGGACCCATCCGCGCCCTGCGCACGGTTCCGGGGCCCGCGGAGGTGTTCCGGTGGGTGAAGCCGGAAGACTGAGGCTTCGTGACAATCGTCATCCTGAAGAGGTGACGCCCATGACTACGCTTCTCCTCCTCGATGGGACAAGATAAGACCCGTCAAGGAGGGAGCACACCATGATCCGAATCCGAACCATCCTGCTCTCGGCAGCGCTCCTGCTGTCCGGGAGCCTTGCCTGCCGGGCGGCGGAAACCCCCGGGAAGCCCATCGCCATCACCAATGTCCGCATCTTCTTCGGCACCAAGACGATCTCCAAGGGAATCCTGGTCATCCAGGAAGGGAACGTCGTCGCCTCCAGCGTCGAGGCCCGGATACCGCCCGGGGCCGAGGTGATCGACGGCACGGGAGCCACGGTGCTGCCGGGGCTCATCGACGCCCACACTCACACCTGGGGTGACGCTCTTACCCGGGCGGCCGTGTTCGGTGTCACGACCGAGCTCGACATGTTCACCGATCCCCGGTTCGCCCAGTCCATGCGCGAGGAGCAGGCGAAGACGGGCGCGCCCGGCCGGGCCGACCTCCTGAGCGCGGGCTTCCTGGCGACCGCTCCGGGCGGGCACGGCACCGAGTACGGCATGACGGTGCCGACTCTCACCAAGCCCGAGGAGGCGCAGGACTGGGTGGACGCCCGGATCGCCGAGGGGTCGGACTACATCAAGATCGTCTCCGAAGACGCGAAGCTCTACGGCCGCGAGATCCCCACCCTGGACAAGGCCACCATCAAGGCCCTGATCGAAGCGGCCCACCGCCGGGGCAAGCTCGCGGTGGTCCACATCAGCACGCTCAAGGCCGCCAAGGAAGCCCTCGAAGCCGGAGCGAACGGCCTCGTCCACATCTTCACCGACCAGGCGCCGGACCAGGAATTCATCGACCTGGCGGTCAGGAAGAGAGCGTTCGTCATCCCCACTCTCACGGTGGTCGAGAGCACCACGGGCGCGGCGAGCGGCCGCTCTCTCGCCGAAGATCCGCGCCTGGCGCCCTATCTCACTCCTGAGGAGACGCAGAACCTCCGCCAATCCTTCCCCAAGCGGGGTCAGCTCAACTTCCAGAACGCTCTGGAAGCCGTGCGCCGGTTGGCCGCGGCGGGCGTGCCCATCCTGGCCGGTACGGACGCCCCCAACCCCGGCACCACCCACGGCGCCAGCATCC
>CAXTNS010000004.1:21550-25093 GCA_964245465.1 uncultured Thermoanaerobaculia bacterium | reverse complement strand
GAGTTGCTGGTGGCCGCCGGCCTCTCCCCCGCCAAGGCCCTGACGGCGGCCACGTGGACCCCCGCGAAAACGTTCGGATTGAAGGACCGCGGCCAGATCGTCCAGAGCCATCGAGCCGACCTGGTGCTGGTGAAGGGCGATCCCACCCAGGACGTCACCGCCACGCGCGACGTCCTGAGAGTCTGGAAGGTCGGCCAGGAGATCCCGCGCCCGAAGGTGGAGGCCCAGGCCGCCGCCCCTGCTCCGGCAGCGCCAGCCACCTCCGGCGAGATCAGCGGCTTCGAGGACGGCACGCTCGCCACAGGCTTCGGCGCGGGCTGGACCGAGTCCACGGACCAGATGGTGGGCGGCGCCTCGGTGGTCCAGAAGGAGGTCGTCCCCGGAGGAGCGGACGGCACCGGCAAGTCGCTCGCCATCTCAGGGGAGACCAAGCCCGGCTTCGGCTTCCCTTGGGCCGGGATGATGTTCTTCCCCGGCGCCCGGCAGATGGCTCCGGCCGACCTGTCGAAGTTCTCAGGAGTCTCGTTCTGGACGAAGGGGGACGGCCGGACCTACCAGCTCCTGCTCTTCGCCACCCGCCTGGGCAGGATCCCCGCCCAGAAGGCCTTCACGGCGGGTCCCGAGTGGCAGCAGGTCACCGTGCCCTTCTCCGACCTGAGCCTCGACGGCAGCGACATCCTCGGCATTTTCGTGGGCGGCGGCCTGCCGCACGGGACCTTCCGGTTCCAGATCGACGACGTGCGGCTGGTGCCGAAGTCGTTGTCGAAGTAGGTCTACAGCGACGTCCGGATCGCCCACAGATCCGGGAACAGGGGCTTGAGCAAGGTGTTCTTCAGGTACTCCACCCCGGCCGAGCCCCCCGTCCCGATCTTCATGCCGATGGTGCGCTGGACCATCTTCACGTGGCGGTAGCGCCACTCCTGGAGCCCCTCGTCGAGGTCGACCAGGCGCTCGCAGACCTCGCGGTTCCAGGGATCGGAGCGGTAGATCCGGACCAGGATCTCCCGGATCTTCTCGTGCTCGACCACCGGCTGGGAGACGTCGCGATCCAGCGCCTCTTGCGGGATGTCGTAGCCGTGGAGCGAGAGGAACTTGAGGAAGGAGTCGTAGACGCTGGGCTCCTTGAGGAGCTGCTCGACCCGCTGGCGCTCCTCGCTCCCCTCGGGCATCCGCTCGGCCATGCCGGGGGCGCGGTGACCGAGGAAGAGCTCCAGCTCCCGGAACTGGAACGACTGGAAGCCGCTCGCCGTGTCGAGCCGGTAGCGAAACGAGGAGAACGAGACGGGCGTCATGGTCTCCAGGATGTCCACCTGGGAGACCAGGGTCTTGAAGATCGTGAGGACCCGCTTGAGGGTCGCGAGCGCCAGGGGCCGGTCATCCTTTTCGAAGGCCTGGCGCAGCAGGGCCATCTCATGGAGCACCTGCTTGAACCACAGCTCGTAGACCTGGTGGATGACGATGAACAGCATCTCGTCGTGGTCCTCGCCTCCGGACGCGGGGGTCTGGAGGTCGAGGAGCTCGTCGAGACGGAGATAGGTGGTGTAGGTGTGCGGCACGGGCAATTGTCCCCTAAACGGCTCCAGGCTACTCCCCCCGCTGTCCTTCCGGCGCCCGGCCGAGGTCGCCCGGCAGATCGGCGATGGCGTAGGCGACGGCGGCCCAGGAGGCGACGTTCTGGTCCAGGTCCTTGGGATCGATCTTGTCCAGCGTGTCGTTCGCCGTGTGGTGATAGTCGAAGTAGTAGGTGCCGTCCTGCGAGAGGGAAACGATCGGCACCCGCGCCGGAGCCATGGGGCTGAGGTCGGCTCCGCCGCCGGAGTCGTTGCCCCCCTGCTCGACGCCCAGGAGCTTGGCAAGGTCGGCCACGAGAGGGAGCTTCGCGGGGTCCACCCCGGAAGCGATCCGCCAGACCCGGCCGGAGCCGAAGTCCGACTCGCCGGCCATCACGTGGCGCGCAAGCTCGTCTTTGTGAGCTTCAGCGTAAGCGCGGGCCCCCGAGAGGCCGAACTCCTCGTTGGCGAAGAGCACCACGCGGACCGTGCGCCGGGGCTTCTTCGGCCGCTGGCCGATGAGCCGCGCCGCCTCCATCATGATGGCGCAGCCGGCGCCGTCGTCGATCGCGCCCGTGCCCAGGTCCCAGGAGTCGAGATGGCAGCCGAGGAGGACGATCTCCTCCGGCTTCTCGCGGCCGGGGATCTCCCCCACCACGCTCGCCGTCTCCACGTCGGGCAGCGTGCGCGCTCCGAGCTTCAAGCGGAAGGTGACCGGCTTGCCCGAGGCGATCTGGGCGGCCAGCAGGTCGGCGTCCGGGTTCGAGAGGGCCGCGGCGGGAATCTTCTCGATCCCATCCTGGTAGCGCATGGCCCCCGTGTGGGGCGTGCGGTTGTTGTCCGTACCGATCGAACGGATCAGCACCGCCACCGCGCCCAGCTTCGCCGCCCGCGAGGCGCCAGCCCCGCGCACGCCCACGGCCTTGCCGTAGCCCGAGCCGTCCCGCGCGCGCTCCATGTGGACGTTGTAGAAGACGATCTTGCCTTTCACTCGGGCTGGATCGAGCTTGTCCACCTCGTCGAGCGAGGGCACCTCGATCACCTGCGCCTCGATCCCGTCCGCGGGCGTGCCGACGCTGCCGCCCAGGGCCGCCAGGTGGACGGGCTGGGGCCAGGGCGTGACGATCTCCCCAGACTCCTGGCCACGCACCCAGTGCGGCACGGTCGCCTTCTCGGCTCGGACGTTGCTGAATCCCAGGTCCTTCATCGTCCGCAGTCCCCAGGCGACCGCGTCGTCGTGGGCCTTGGAGCCCGCGGGGCGCGGCCCCACCTCGACCGTGAGGGAGCGGACGACGTCGTAGGCCTTGGTGCCCCCCAGGGCTTCGCGATGGAGGGCAGAGGCGGTCGCCTTCACGTCCTCGGGGAGACCCTGGGCCCGGAGATCTCCGGAAGTGCCCAGGGCGGCCAACAGGAAAAAGGCGGTGGCCAGAGGCCACCGCCTGGAGAAGAAAACACGCATGGAGAATCGCTCCTCAGGCCACCGCGGCGACGGGCAGCCGGTTCATGTGCCGCAAGGTCCGCTTCCATTCCTCGAGAGCCTCTTCGAGAGCGCGGTAGGTCAGGCCCAGGCGGGTCTCGTGGGGCAGGTTCTCCTCGCCGAGCGTATCACCGGGGGCAACCGCCTTGGGCTTCTGCCGGCGCTCAAGGGAGATCAACTCGTGAAGCGCGCTCTGCAGAGAGGCGTAGGCCTCGTGGAGTCGCGCCTCCTGGTGCTCCCGGAAGTCGTGGACCACCTTCTGAAGCCGCTCCTTGGCATGCTCGAACTGCACCTCGATCTTGGCTTTGAGGACGGCCGCCTCAGGGGCGCGGCGCAGGTCGCGGGCGAGGCCAAGGCGCGAGAGGGTCCAGATCATCCACTTGGCGGGATCGAACTGCCACACCTTGACGCCGTTGCGGTAGTCGAACGGGAAGCTGTGGTGGTAGTTGTGGTAGCCCTCACCGAAAGCCAGCACGGCCATGATCGGGCTGTCGCGGGCGCTGTGCTCGCGGCTGT
>CAXTNS010000004.1:19957-21540 GCA_964245465.1 uncultured Thermoanaerobaculia bacterium | reverse complement strand
AAGGCTGTTGATGAAGAAGGTCCCGTGGTGGCTCACCACGATGCGGAGCACGCCGCCGATCAGCAGGCAGCCGAGCACCCGGCCCGTCAGAAGACCCACGATGAGCGGGATGCCCAGGGCGACGCTCAGACCGATCCACTTGTAGTAGCGGTCCTGCCAGACCACGAGGGGGTCCTCCGAAAGGTCGCGCACGACGCTCTTGGGGATGGGCTCGGCCTTGAAGAAGATCCACCCGATGTGAGCCCACCAGAACCCCTTCGTGATGTTGTAGGGATCGCGCTCCTCGTCGACGTGCGCGTGGTGGACCCGGTGGTCGGCAGCCCAGTTGAGCACCGAGTTCTCCAGAGCCCCGGCCCCGAAAACCAGGAGGAAGAGACGCACGGGCCACGCGGCCTGGTAGGTCTTGTGGGCGAAGAGCCGGTGATAGCCGGCCGTCACCGAGAGCCCGACGAACAACCAGATGACCAGGAACGTCACGGTCTCCGGCCAGCCAAGGCCGTTCTGGTAGAGATACCAGGGCGTACCGACCAGCGCGGCGAGGAGGGTTCCCATCAGGAAGACGAGGTTCAGCCAATTGATCTCGCGTTTCTGGACAGTCTGGTCGGTCGCTTCAGCCACGATGTTCTCCCCTGTGAAATGATCAGCCCTGCGGGCCTGTTAACCAGGAAGTACCCTGTCGGGAGCAGATCCTCCGCGGCCATCCCTTCAGGGGGGACTAGAGGATACCAGCGATGGGGCCGTCCTGTCGCCCCCCTCTTCGAGGAGAACGGCGGACACAGGTTCCAACAGATCAAGGAGGTCACTTTATGCCCAGATTGAGAACATTCGTCGTCGTCCTGACCCTCTGCGCGGTTGCCGTGCTCGTCTCCGGCCGCGCCTTCGCGGGTGAAAGCGGAACCCGGCCGGCCCTCAAGAGGGTCGAGACCAAGAAGGTCTGCATGGTCAACAACACGGTCTTCGAGAAGGACCAGATCCCGGTCCAGGTGGAGAACAAGACCTACTACGGCTGCTGCGAGATGTGCAAGGAGCGTCTCGCCAAGGACGCCGAGGCCCGCATGGCGACCGACCCCGTCACCGGCAAGAAGGTGGACAAGGCCACGGCCGTGATCGCCGCCCAGCCGGATGGCAAGGTGTTGTACTTCGAGAGCGAGAAGACGCTGGCGCAGTACGAGAAGAAGCAGAAGTAGACGTTCCGGCGGAGGTTCCAGGGCGCAATTCCTTGCGCCCTCTCCTTACACCGCCACTCCGAGCGCCTGGCGGACCCACCCCTCGATCGCCGCGGCCGGCCGGGCGCCCGCCGTGCGGTTGACCTCGCGGCCGTCCTGGAACAGCGCCATGGTGGGGATCGAGCTGACGCGGTGCGTCGCCCCCACGGATGGATCCACGTCCGTGTTCACCTTGACGACGAGCAGCTTCCCGGCGTTGCGCTCCGCCACCTTGGAGATCTCCGGCGCCACCATCCGGCAGGGGCCGCACCAGGGCGCCCAGAAGTCCACCAGCACCGGCAGCGCCGATTCCCTCAGCAGCCCGGCCAGCTCGCTGCCCTGATCCACGGCGACCGGCTCGGCCACGAGCGGCAGGGC
>CAXTNS010000004.1:16400-19947 GCA_964245465.1 uncultured Thermoanaerobaculia bacterium | reverse complement strand
GTCCCGCACGCTCCGCACTTGGCCTGCTCCCCCAGCTTGGCGTACAGGACCCGGTTCTTCTTCCCGCAGGAAGGACAGGCTCGAATGATTCCCTCGGTTCCCTCAGACATCGAATCCCCTCCTTTCGACTCAACTGGAACAACAGAGAAGGAGGGCGGAGGGATTCCGTATGCTAGTCTCACGGCATGAGCTTCATTGTCGAGATCGATCGCGAGGCGGACGGCCGCTGGATCGCCGAGATCCCCGACCTGCCAGGCGTCATGGTCTATGGCTCGACCTTGGACCGGGCCCTCGCCCTCGTCAAAGCGCTGGCCTTGCGCGTGATCGCCGATCGTCTGGAGCATGGTGAAGCCCTACCCGAGCTGTCTGACATCTCCTTCGTCATTCCCGCCGCGTGAATCGCTGGGGCTCTTCCCGGGCGAGCCGGGTCCTCGCGGCATTGCTCCGGATCGGGTGGACCGAGAAACGGCGCTCAGGCTCTCACCGGGTCTTGAGCCGTCCAGATTGGGCCGACTATGTCTGGTCCTTTCATGATGGAGACGAGATCGGTCCCGCCATGCTCCCGGATCGCCAGGAAGACGGGGCTGAAGCCGGACGACCTCTGACCTTGCTCTTCCCCTACGGCAGCCACGCGTAGCCCAGCTTCAAAAAGAACGTCCGGTCCGCCCGCGTCAGGTCGATCCTCGCGTCCGCGAGGGAGTTGTCCGAGTAGCCGAGGAAGGCCACAGTCTGGGGATTCAGCTTGTAGGAGAACAGGAGCTGGGTGAACAGCCTCTCGCTGCTTCTCTCCACGTCCTCCGGGTTCTGGGCGATGTAGAGCGCGGGGGTCCGCTCGACGTCGGTGTACTGGACGATGGCCCGCACGAAGGTGCGGACGTTCCACTGCCAGACCGTCGAGAGCTGCGTCAGGTTGGCCGTGAAGAGGGTCCCGCCGTCCACGTCCAGCCGCTGGTAGGCGTGTGACAGCCGCGTCCGCAGGTGGACGCCGAGGTTGAACCGCACCGCAGGCTCGATCTGGAGGATCTCCCCCGCCTGGGTGTTGACGAAGTCGATCTCGTCGCCGCCACGCACGAAGAGGCTCGCGTAGAGGTCGCCCGAGAGGTCCGCCTCGGAGTAGACGCTGCCGAAGGTCTCATCGAAGGTCCTGCCGTTGAAGAAGCGCTCCCGCTGGCCGAAGTCGAGCTCGATATAGGACTGGCGCGGTCCCTGGACGTTGCCGAAGAATTCGATCTCCTCCTCCAGGAGCTGGCCTCTCTGGTCCTCGCGGCGGTCCCAGTCGCCGCCGGCGCTGATGCGGTTCCAGCGCTCCCCGTACCAGATGTGCTGGAGGCCGGCGAGGAGGAAGGTGTAGTCCACCCGCGGCATGAAGCCCATGTCGGCCCGGAAGTCGCGCCCCACGTCCTCGTAGCGGGCGTAGGCGTTCCAGTTGCGGGAGTTGTGGTCCCAGGAGAGCCACAGGGCGTCGTCCTCCAGCGTCCCCGCGGGGAGGTCCAGGTCCGCGTCCACGGCCGGCCCCACCGGGTATTCGGTCTGGGAACGCAGGTACTGGGCACGGAAGGTGTTGGAGCCGCCCAGCCGGTAGAGACCGTCGAGGCCGCCAACCCGGTTCAAATAGCCGTCCTGCCCCTCCCGGGCGGTCAACAGAGTGCCCAGCGCGGAGGAGCTGCCCAGGTCGCGCCGGTAGCGCAGCACCGCGTCGGATGTTTTCATGTCGAAGGAAGCCAGGTCCGACCCGTTGCTCCCCGGCAGGATCAGGTTCGTCCGCTCGTCGTTGGCGAGGAAGACACCCAGGGCATTTTTGCCCTGCTTGCCCGTGAGCTTGGTGCCCCAGGAAGGATCGGCCACGTTGCGGGTGAAGACCACGTCGAACGGGCTGCGGAAGAAATCCGCCCCTTCGAGGAAGAACGGACGCTTCTCCGGGAAGAACAGGGCGAACTGGGTGTTGACGTCGAGCTGCGCGGCGTCCGCTTCCACCTGGGAGAAGTCGGGGTTGATGGCGGCGTTGAGCGTCAGGCTGGGCGTGATCCCCCAGCGGGCCGTCACGCCCAGCTCCGTGTCGACGTCCCCCTCGCCCAGGGGACGCTCGAGATCGCCGTCCGCCCGCTGGTCGGTCCGGCCGGAGGTCACCGTGGGATCGACCTCGATGTTGAGCCCCGGGGTGACCCCGGAAAAGCCCGTCATCTTGGAAGCCTGGCAGAGATAGCAGGTGACGTTGCGATCGAGCGGGTGGCTCGAAATGCGGTGGCGCATGTCGCGGGGATAGAACCGCAGGGCGTCGAACCCCCAGGTCAGGCCGCCCTCGGTGCGGGGGAACCGCAACGAGCTCCAGGGGATGGCGATCTCCACGTCATAGCCCCCCTCGTGGATCTTGCCGGCCGTGTCCCAGATGGCGTCCCAGGACGCGTCCTCGTTGCCGCCCACGTCGTCCTGGAACATATCCATCTGGACGCCCAGGGGATTGACGAAGAACTCGAAGGCGCGGCGCTCGTCGTTGAACGTGTCGAGGACGACGCCTACGAAGTCGTCGCTGAAGGCCGTGTCCCGGTCCGAGAGGTGGGCGCGGATCTGCGACGGGTCCGGGTCGTGGGCGCGGAACGCCATGTAGAAGTGGCCCTCGTCGTAGGTGACGAAGACCTCCGTCCGCACCGGGGGCGGGGTGTTCTCGGCCGGCCGGGTCTCGTACTTCAGCTCCATGGTCGCCGCACTCTTCCAGGCAGCCTCGTCGAGCACGCCGTCGATCGTGATCTTGGACGCCGCCCGTGGGATCTGGAGAGGCGGCCGACCTCCCCTCCCCACCGCGCCGTCGACGGCCGCTTCGGCGAAAGCCCACGGGACCGCCAGCGCGATCAGGATCCCCCTGAAGATCCGCCCTGCCCGATTTCCCTTCATGAACCCCCTCCCTTCAATGACTACCGGAGTAGTACGGGATTTACCCGATTTTGTTACAACCCGTTAGACGCGCACTGCGCGGAAGGGTTTGCCACGTGGTAGCGTTCCCGCCGTCATGTCTGGAGGGCTGCCATGAAGAGATACCGGGTCAAACCGGGCCAAAAGGTCCACCTCGCGAAGCTGGACGCGGGATCGACCGCGGGTTTCAAAGGGGACCGGAAGGTCGCCGAGGAGAAGCTCCTGGAGCTCAACGACCGCTTGGAGGCGCTCCAGGAGGCGCTCTGGGCCGAGCACCGGCGCAAGGTGCTCGTGGTGCTCCAGGGCATGGACACGAGCGGCAAGGACGGCACCATCCGCCACGTGTTCGAAGGCGTCAACCCCTTGGGCGTGCGGGTGGCCGCCTTCAAGGCTCCCACCGAGGAGGAGCTGGACCACGACTTCCTCTGGCGGGTCCACTCCAAGATCCCCGGCAAGGGGGAGATGGTGATCTTCAACCGCAGCCACTACGAGGACGTGCTCGTGGCCCGTGTCCGCAAGCTCGTGCCGCCCGACGTCTGGCGCGCCCGCTTTGACCAGATCAACGACTTCGAGCGCCTCCTGGCCGAGACCGGCACCGTCGTCCTCAAGTTCTTCCTCTACATCGACAAGGACGAGCAGA